>JAFWAM010000013.1 GCA_017507595.1 Clostridia bacterium | reverse complement strand
CTGCTTATAGGCCCACTTTTTTAAAAAATGTCCTGAAGTTTTTTTCAATAACGTCCTGCAAAAGATCACCTTCAACCGAAAGGATCTTTGCAAGATGATCGTATACGTACATGACCTTATCGGGGGTGTTAAGCTGTCCCCGAAATGGTACGGGCGTCATATAAGGTGCGTCAGTTTCCGCCATGAGCCTGTCAAGGGGGATGGCGCGCACTATATCGTCCTTTTTGCTGTTTTTAAAGGTGATCACCCCGCCAAAGGCAAAGTAGCCCCCAAGGTCAAGATAGCGCTTGGCCTGCTCTAAGCTCTCGCTGTAGCAATGCATCAGAAAGCCGTTTTTAAGTAGATTAGCGTTGCTTTTTAAAACCTGATACAGGTCGTTGGACGCATCCCTTGAGTGGATAATAACGGGCAGGTCGTGCTTTTCTAACAAATCAAGCTGAGCCTCGAAAAGTCTTATCTGCCGCGACCTGTCGCAGTCGTCGTAGTGATAGTCAAGGCCGATCTCGCCAAGGCCGATGCATTTTGGGTGGGATAAAAGGGTTTCGATGGCACTAACGTCATCCCGGGTCACAACGTTGGCCTCCGACGGGTGGATGCCCGCCGCAAAGTAAACGCCGTCAAAGGACTGTGCATTGTCACGGGCCAAAAAGGAGTTTTCTCTGTTCCAGCCCACGTCGACCAATATGCCCGTGCCATTTTGGCGACAGGTATCCACCACGTCCTTAACGGAGGTGTATCTTTTGTCCGTCAGATGGCAATGTGAGTCAATATACATAGTCGACCTATCTTATTCTGCTGCCTTCGGGAAGGTCCTGATCGGGCTCGATAAGTCTTACGGTGTCGCCGCTTTCGCCGCAAAGGATCATACCCTGGCTGTCAACGCCGCGAAGGCGCGCAGGCTTAAGGTTGGCAACCAGGACCACCTTTTTGCCGATCATTTCTTCCGGGGTGTAATATTTTGCAATACCGCTTACCACCTGGCGGGTTTCCTCACCGAGGGATAAGATGATCTTTAAAAGCTTGTCGGATTTTTCAACGGGCACGCAAGAGATAACCTTTGCAACGCGAAGCTCCGTCTTAAAGAAGTCGTCAATGGTGATCTCTTCAGGATGATCGACCATGGCCTGTGGCTGTTTTTTGTCGTTAACGGGCTTATTGGCTGACTTTTGAGCTTCCTTATGGCGCTTTGTCATCATGTCGTCAATGGCGGCAAGCTCCTTTTTGATGTCGATCCTCGGGAAGAGCGCGCTTGCCTTTATAATAGGCGTCCCTGCCGCGAAGCCGCCGAAGGTTTTGACGGTGTCAAAAGTTAAAGGCGTGTTGCCAAGGGATAAGCTTTCCAAAATCTTTTTGGAGGTTTCGGGGATAAACGGCGCAAGCATAATTGCGGATATCCTGATGGTTTCGGCAAGGTTATATAAAACCGTTGCAAGCCTGTCCTTTTTGGTCGGGTCCTTGGCAAGTGCCCAGGGGGTGGTTTCGTCAATATATTTGTTTGCCCTTGATACTACGCGGAATATATCCTGAAGGGCCTTGGGAACGTTTATTTCTTCAACGTCCTTTTCCACCTGCTTAAAGAGGCCCCCTGCAAGGGCTAAAAGTTCCTCGTCGATAGGTTCGGGACAAACGGGGCTTGGCAAAAGTCCGCCAAAGGACTGATTTATCATGGCAGCAGTGCGTGAAACAAGGTTGCCAAGGTCGTTACAAAGGTCGCTGTTTATCCTTGTGAGGAGGGATTCGTTAGAGTAAGCGCCGTCGCTGCCGAAGGGGATCTCCCTTAAAAGGAAGTATCTTAAGGCGTCTGCACCGTAGCGGGCAACGATCTCCTTGGGGTCGGTAAGCTCCGTATTGACCTTGTCCTGCTTGGACTTTGAAAGCTTGTCGCCGCCGATAAGAAGCCAGCCGTGGCCGTAAACCTTGGTGGGAAGGGGCAGATCAAGTGCCATAAGTATTGCAGGCCAGATAATGGCGTGGAAGCGTATGATCTCCTTACCCGTCATATGAAGGTCGCACGGCCAGAATTTTTCAAACAATGACGGATCCTCACTGCCGTAGCCGAGGGCGGAAATATAGTTTGAAAGGGCGTCAACCCAGACGTAAACCGTGTGCTTGTCGTCAAAATCAACGGGCACGCCCCACTTTATTGACGTCCTGGAAACGCAAAGGTCCTGAAGCCCCGGCTTTATAAAGTTGTTTATCATCTCGTTCATCCTGGACTTGGGCTGTAAAAACTCAGGGTTGTCCTCGTAAAGCTTCAGGATGCGATCAGCATATTTTGAAAGGCGGAAAAAGTAGCTTTCTTCCTTTTCCTTATGGACGTCCCTGCCGCAATCGGGGCATTTGCCGCCAACCAGCTGGGTTTCGGTGAAGAAGCTTTCGCAATCGGTACAATACCAGCCCTCGTATTCGGACTTGTAGATGTCGCCGTTGTCGTAAAGTTTTTTAAAGACCCTTTGAACGGTTGCCACGTGATCGGCGTCGGTGGTACGGATAAACCTATCGTAGGATATGCCCAAAAGTGACCATATTTCCTTAAGGTCGGAAACTATCACGTCGACGTATTCCTTGGGGGTAACGCCCTTTTCCTTTGCCTTGGTCTGTATTTTTTGACCGTGCTCGTCCGTGCCGGTTAAAAAGAAAACGTCCTTGCCCATCATACGGTAAAATCTTGCCATGGCGTCGCAGATGACCGTGGTGTAGCAAGTACCGATATGCCAATTACCGCTGGGATAATAAATGGGGGTAGTAATGTAAAATTTATCCTTCATAAAGCACCTCACACACTCGCAAATACAGCGAGGTAATAACTTAACTTATATTAATATCCTACTAAATATATCACAATTAAGAAAAAAAGTAAATTTAATTAAGACATAATGTGGCAATTATATTCATAAATTAATCAAAAGAGGTCACCTTTTGAACCTGATTTTTACCGTCACGATCATTTTAAGCGGACTTTTGCTGACCATAAAAGCCCCCTCTGACGTCATCCCCACAATGAGTGGGGCGGTTGCGTCTGCGGTAAAGCTTTCCCTTGAGCTTTTAGTGGTGAACACCCTTTGGTTTGGGGTGCTTGAGGTAATGAAAAGTGGCCCTATAGGTCGGTTTTTAACAAAGCTGCTCCGTGGCCCCATCAACCTTTTATACGGCAGGCAAAAAAGCCCTGCGAAGGATCTTATCGCCACCAACCTTGCCTGCAACATCCTTGGTCTTGGGCAGGCGGCAACGGCCAGCGGTATAGAAGCGGAAAGGATTTTGGAGGGTGAGGGCGACGCCTTTGGTCAGACAATGCTTTTTGTGGCAAGCTCAACCTGTATACAGGTATTCCCCACGTCTATAATTACTTTAAGGGCCGGGTTTGGATCACTTTCGCCCGAGGGGGTGCTGTTGCCCATAATATTGACCTCGGCAGTTAATTTTATAACAGCCATACTTCTTACCAAAATTTTTGTAAAAAGATGAGTGCTTATATCCTTCCCCTGTTTGTCGGGGCAATATTTATCGCCGCCCTGTCATCGGGCCAAAAGCCTTACGACAGGTTTTTGGAGGGCGCAAAAAGGGCCCTTCCCTTTATGGGTGGACTTTTCCCCTACCTGGCGGCCGTTTTTATAATGACTGCTCTCTTTGAAAAAAGTGGCCTGTCCAAGGCGATAACCGACCTATCGGCGGGTTTTTTCGGTTTTTTTGGCATCCCAAAGGAGATCGTTCCCTTGCTTTTTATCAAGCCCTTTTCGGGG
>JAFWAM010000150.1 GCA_017507595.1 Clostridia bacterium | reverse complement strand
TTTCCGACGCCACCTGGTAGTATAACAGGCCGCCGTCAATGCCAAAGGCCTTTAAAACCTCACTGCGGTTTTCCTTGTCAATAAGGTCAAAATCCACGGGGGCGGTAAGGTTTACCTCCTTTTTCTCCTGCCCGTCGGGGACGTAAACCGTCAGGCTTTCGCCGTCCTTAAGGGTCTTTAAGCTTTCGTAAAGCTGGTTTAAGGTATAGACCCTGGTACAGGACTGGTATTCGGCCCTGTCTTTTATGCGGTAAATATAGCTGCCCTCGCCAAAGACGGAGCCTTCCGTCCCGTTGACGTAGAGGACCGTTGCAATACCCAAAGCGTCAAAGGAGGAGTGGACGTCGTCCATTCTGTCGGTGGAAACGTCCGCGCGGAGAGCTACCTCCTGGGTGAACTTCCTGCCGTCGCGGATGACGGATACCTCTACGATATCCCCCTTCTTTTTGCCGTTGAGGGCGTCGATAAGGTCGGTGGTAAAGTATAAAAACTTTCCGTCAACGGCCACCAAAAGGTCGTCTTCCTTTAATTGATAGGCCTGCTCCAACGGGGATGGGGTTGAGGCAACCTCCTTGGCGGCAAAGCCGAAGTGCCCGTAAGCCGTAAAGGATATCATTACGATAATTACTGCCGCAATAAAGTTAAAGGACGCGCCCGCAATAAGGACGAGTATCCTTTGCCATGGCTTTTTGTTGTTGAAGGCGTCTTTAGAAAGCTTTTTTTGTCCCCTGTCGCCGTTGCCTTGGCCGGAAGCGGCCTCACGGGCGTTTTTCTTTGCCACGATCTGGTCGTCCTCGTCCTCGCCCTCAAAGGCGCAAAAGCCGCCCAAGGGGAAAAGCCTGATGGAAAAGACCTCGCCGTTCTTTTTGGTTTTTTTGTAAATGGCGGGGCCCATGCCGATGGCGAACTCGTTGATCTTGAACTTTAAAAGCTTGCCCACGATATAGTGGCCGAACTCGTGTATGGTGATGGTGGCAAGCAAAATAAGTATGGCCACCACAACTGAAAGCACCGTTTGTAAAACGGGCGGTAATGCAAGTAAGTTATTCATATAAAATCCTTGAAAAATTAATTAAAGCTTTAACTGTTTTTTTTAGTATCAGGCATTTTTGGCCGAAAACCGACTTATAGCCCTACTTCTTGCGGCGCGATCAACCTCTTTTAAGACGTCGTAGCCGTCGCCCTTTAAAACGTTTGAGTCAAGACAATCCGCAAGATAGCCGTAAATATCAGTGAACCTTATCCTGCCCTGAAGGAACATTTTAACTGCCTCCTCATTGGCGGCAGAAAGTGCACAGGGATAATTATCCCCCATTTGGGCCGCCTGTAAAACAAGGGGGAAGCAAGGATAGCGTTTTGTGTCAATTTCTTCAAAGGTAAGGGCTTGGGATAAAAGATTTACCCTTTCAACGCCCACGTCCAGTCTTTGGGGATATGAAAGGGCGAGTGCAATGGGGAGCCGCATATCGGGCGCCGCCATTTGGGCCATAATTGCGCCGTCTTCAAACTCCACCATGGAATGTATTATGCTTTCGCGATGGAGAACGACGTTTATTTTATCAAGGGGGCAATCAAAAAGCCATTTTGCCTCTATAACCTCAAGACCCTTATTGACCATGGTTGCGCAATCGACGGTTATCTTTTCGCCCATACGCCAGTTGGGGTGGCGAAGGGCGTCGTCCTTGGTAACAAAAGGAAGATCCTTAATATCCACGTCCCTGAAGGCCCCACCGGACGCAGTAATGTGAAGCCTTGAAAATCCCTTTTTATTGTCAAAGTCAAGACATTGCCAGATGGCGGAATGCTCGCTGTCGACGGGGATGAGTCTTACACCCTTCTCTCTTGCAAGCCTTGTGACGAGGCTGCCGCCGGCAACTAAAACCTCCTTGTTGGCGATGGCAATATCCATGCCGAGGCTTATACCGTCCAGAACCGCCTTTAGCCCCTCAAAGCCCATAAGGGCCACGAAAAGAATATCCGCCCCGCTTGAAAGGGCGTGATAAAGGGCGTTTTCACCGTAATAAAAGGTGGTGCCGTTGGGTATAGATTGTATCTCCCTTGCCCGCGAAGCATCCTTAAGTGTGGCAATAACCGGCTTATAGGCCAATATTTGCTCCTGCAGGAGCTTTGCGTTGCTGCCTGCGGACAGGCTTACGATTTTAAATTTGTCTTGATGGGAGGCAACCACCTGCAATACCTGTCTGCCGATGGAGCCCGTACTGCCAAGCAGGGCTATTTTCTTCATAACCGTCCAAACCGCCCCGAGGGGCGTATAAATTTACCCTTATTATCCTATGAATGCAAAAATAAAATATATGAATGCCGAGCAAATGAGATTGCCGTCGATCCTGTCTAAAATTCCGCCGTGACCGGGCAAAAGCCTGCCCATGTCCTTGACGCCAAGCTTTCTTTTAAGGGCACCCTCGATAAGATCGCCAAGGGCTGTGAAAAAACCGCCTAAAAGACCTATCAATACAAATAAGATAACCTCTGCCGCGGTACTTGTAAAAACCAAGCCCCTTGCAAAGATAGCCCACGTGAGCATTGAAGCCAGAACGCCGCCTAAAAGTCCGCCTATAAGCCCGCTAACAGTCTTTTTGGGACTGATCCTCGGGGCGAGCTTAGGGCCCTTTAAAAGGGATCCGACAATGTATGCGCCGCTGTCAGCAAAGGGCGCGATGGCAAAAATCAGAACCATAGCGATAAAGGATTTTTCGCCGAGGGCGTTGGTTGCCATCATGGGTATGAGGAGTATGCTTGGGTAAAAGAGTGTTAAAAGTCCTGTGGCGGTGGTTTCCACCGTGGCCCTTTCAAAGGCAAAGACCATATCAAGTAAGACTAAAAGGGCGGCCAAAAATACCAGAACGCCCGCCTCCGCCCCACCGAGGAAGCAAAACACGGGTGTAAGGCAGATGCTGAAGGCGTATACGACGCATTTTACAAAGCCCGTAAGCCTGTCGCCCATTGCGCGGACCATTTCCCAGGTGCCCAAAAGGGAAAAGACGTATATAAGAAGATACATCCACCTGTAATCAAAAAGCTCTCTTAAAACGAGGGCGCCCACGTAACACGCGACTATAAATATACTTGTAATTACCCTTACTGCAAAATCCTTCATAATTTCATCCTAAATATTGCCAAAGCGGCGGTTTCTGCCGTAGTACCAGGAAACTGCCTTGTCAAGCTCGTCCTCGTCAAAATCCGGCCAATAGGTCGGTGTGAAGTAAAGCTCTGAATAGGCGCTTTGCCACAGCAAAAAGTTACTTAAGCGCTGTTCGCCGCTGGTCCTTATCAAAAGATCGACCGGAGGGAGGCCCTTCGTATAAAGAAGATCCTCAAAAGCGGCCTCGTCAACCTCTTTACCGAGGGCGACTGCCTTGTTGACGGCGCGGATTATTTCATTGCGGCCGCCGTAGTTAAATGCGATGTTAAGGGTCTTTGAAAAGTCCTTTGTTTCCTCAATAACCCTTTGCACCTTGCTTTGATCGGCAGAAGAAAGCCTTGTCAGATCACCTGACACCACAAGGCGTATCTTTTTTGAAACAAGCTTTTTGGCGTTTTTGGTAAGGCACCTTATAAGAAGCGACAGTATGGCGTCGACCTCAGCCTTGGGCCTTGACCAGTTTTCCGTTGAAAAAGCATAAAAGGACAGAACGTCCGCCCCAAGGGTAAAGCCGTGGCTTACAGCCCTTTCCAAGGCACGCGCGCCCATCTTGTGGCCGTCTGTACGGGGTTTTCCCCTTTCCTGTGCCCAACGTCCGTTTCCGTCCATAATAAATGCTATGTGCTTAAGTCCTGCCATTAAACGGTCATTACATCCTTTTCTTTGTCGGCCTGAAGCTTATCTACCGTTTCGATCGCCTTATTGATCATCTCGTTAACGTCTTTTTCGAAAAGTGTGTATTCGTCCTCGGACACCTCTTTGTTGGTCTTCATCTTCTTTAAAGTATCCAAAACGTCACGGCGGATGTTTCTTATTGCGACCTTGCCGTCCTCGCCCATCTTTCTTACCTGCTTGGAAACCTCACGGCGACGCTCCTCGGTAAGGTCAGGGAAAACAAGGCGTACGACGTTACCGTCGTTGGTGGGGGTGATGCCTACGTTGGAACCTAAAATGGCCTTTTCAACGTTTTTAAGCATGCTTTTATCCCATGGTGCGATAACGAGGCATTTACCTTCCTGAACGGAAATATTGCTCATCTGCGCAACGGGGGTGGGCTGACCGTAAAAATCAACCATTACCTTGTCAAGGACGTGTGGGTTTGCCCTGCCAAGTCTTATCTGAACGTAAGATTCCTTTAAGACGCTGATTGTCTTTTCGGTCCTTTCTTCGCCCTCTAATAATATCATTTCAATTTGTTCCATATCTGCTGCCATGGTAACTTTCTCCTTAAAATATATTTTTCTGCCCTATCTTATCCAGGTTCCCATTTTTTCGCCGTGAACGGCTTTTAAAATAGAGCCCTTTTCAAGACCGAAGCACAGTATGGGCATGTTATTTTCCATACACATGGTAACTGCCGTCGTATCCATTGCCTTAAGGCCGCGGTTGATAAAGTCGTAATAAGATATCTCGTCGTACTTTTTGGCAGATTTGTTGATCTTGGGATCGCTGTCGTAAATGCCGTCAACGTTTTTGGCAAGTAAAATAACGTCCGCGCCAATTTCCGCCGCCCTTAAAGATGCCGCCGTATCCGTTGAAAAATACGGGTTGCCCGTGCCGCCGGCAAAGATGACGATCCTGCCCTTTTCAAGGTGCTTTAAGGCCTTTCTTCTGATGTAAGATTCGGCAACGCGTTCGATATTTATTGCCGTCTGGACCCTTGTGTCAACACCCTTTCTTTCAATGGCGTCCTGAAGAGCAAGGGCGTTCATGACCGTGGCAAGCATGCCCATATGGTCTGCAGTCGTCCTGTCCATTTCGGTGCCCTGACGGCCCCGCCAAAAGTTGCCGCCGCCTACCACGACGGAAATTTCAATCCCCTCGTCGTGTAAAAGCTTAAGCTCCTCACAGACGTCGTCAATGACCTGCTGGTCAAAGCCGAAGCCCTTTGGGCCCGATAAGGCCTCTCCACTGATTTTAAGTAAAACTCTTTTTAACTTTTTCATAACCGTCCTCTTTTCGTCAGGTCGCAACTGTCGTTGCGCTCGCCCGGTAAGGGTTTTAAAAAAAGGGGAACATAAGTGATTAAGTTACGTTCCCTCTTTCAGTATTAATTATTTTTTCATAGCGCCAACCTGTGCTGCAACTTCGTCAGCAAGGTTTTCACTCTTTTTCTGTAAACCTTCGCCCATTTCGAAACGAACGAATCTTCTGACGGCGATCTTCTCGCCGATGGTAGCCGTTGCTTCAACAACGAGCTGTTCAATGGTCTTAGTGGGATCCTTAACGAACTTCTGGTTTAATAAGCAGTTGTCGTCGTAGAAGCTTTTGATTCTGCCTTCAACCATCTTTTCAACGATAGCGGCGGGCTTGCCTTCTTCTAAAGCCTGAGCCTTTAAAACGGCCTTTTCTCTTTCTAAAACGTCCTGAGGAACTTCTTCCTTAGTGAGATACTGGGGGTTTGCAGCTGCAATGTGTAAGCAGATGTCGTGAGCAAGTTCCCTAAACTGGTCGCCGCGTGCAACGAAGTCTGTTTCGCAGTTGATCTCTAATAAAACGCCGATCTTACCACCCATGTGGATGTAGCTGTCAACTATACCTTCAGCAGCAATACGGCCGGCCTTTTTAGCAGCCTTTGCCATACCCTTTTCTCTTAAAAAGTCGATTGCCTTTTCCATGTCGCCGTTGGTTTCAACGAGGGCGTTTTTGCAGTCCATCATACCGCAACCGGTTCTTTCACGTAATGTCTTAACGTCTTGTGCTGTAAAACTCATTTTAAATCTCCTTTTATTTGAATCGTATAGTTTGATGCTATTAAGCGTTGATTTCGGTTTCTTCAACTAAAGCCTTAACGGTTGTGTCAACAACGGCTTCTTCAGCTTCGGGTGCCTTTACCTGAGCGGCTGCCCTCATCTTGGCAGCTTCTTCTCTCATAGCGATAACGGCGTCTTCACCCTGCTTACCTTCGATAACGGCGTCAGCGATAACGGACGTGATAAGCTTAACAGCCTTGATAGCGTCGTCGTTGGCGGAAATAACGTAATCGATAAGGTCGGGATCGCAGTTTGTATCGGTAATAGCAACAACGGGGATGTTGAGCTTCTTTGCTTCCTTGATAGCGATGTCCTCGCAGGAGGGGTCTACTACGAACATGATATCGGGAAGGCCTCTCATCTCTCTGATGCCGCCTAAGTTCTGGTTGAGTTTTTCACGTTCCTTCTTTAAAGCCTGTACTTCCTTTTTGGGGAGAAGGTCAAAGTCGCCCATCTTTTCCATAAGGTCAAGCTTGTTAAGTCTGTCTATTCTGGACTTAATAGTCTTGTAGTTAGTGAGCGTGCCGCCAAGCCATCTGCTGTTTACATAGTACTGACCGCATCTTTCAGCTTCCTGCTGGATAGCTTCCTGAGCCTGCTTTTTAGT
>JAFWAM010000012.1 GCA_017507595.1 Clostridia bacterium | reverse complement strand
TACTGTTTGTAACACTTTTTAGGAAGAAGGATCTTATGAAAAGAAAAATTTTGGCACTTTGCCTTACCATAATAGCAGTTTTGGGCTTCACGGCCTGTGAGTCGGGCTTTTTTGATATTTACGACTCCACGGGTGGCAGTCACGACAGTGGCGACAACTCCTTCGGCAACGCCGACGGCGGCAGCTACAACGTTATCTACAACGTTTACGAGGGCAGTACCACCCCAACCGATCTTAAAACGGTCTTAAAGACGATCACGCCCTCCGTCGTAGAGGTTTACATTTCCCACAACGACGTTCTTACCAGCGCAGGCTCAGGTGTGGTGGTCGGCAACGTTGACGACAGCGAAATAAAAAAATCGTTTATCATAACATGCCATCACGTCATTGAAGGCGCCGCGGCAGAGGACAAGGTCATCATCACCACCGTTGACGGTGAAAGCTACTACGCAAGCCTTGTGGGCAGCGACCCCGACAGCGATATCTGTGTGTTAAGCATCCAGGCCGTTTTGCCGCCCGTTACCTACTTTGGGGATTCGGATAAAATTGAGGTTGGCGAGGACGTCGTTGCCATCGGCAACCCCTTAGGCTCCCTCGGCGGTACGGTAACAAAGGGTATCGTAAGCGCCGCCAGCCGTGAAATCACCATCGGCGGCAACAAAATGAAGGTTATCCAGACTGACGCGGCGGTTAACTCCGGCAACTCGGGCGGCGGCCTTTTTACGGCCGACGGGTACCTTGTCGGTATGGTAAACGCCAAATATCTTGGTACCTATAACAGCGGGATAGAGGGTTTAGCTTTTGCCATCCCATCCAACAAGATCCGTGAGGTCACCGAGGATCTGATAGCTTACGGCTACATCCCCGGCAAGTATCTTTTAGGCTGTACCGTTGCCAACTATTACACCTCAAAATGGGGCAGCCAGGGCTACGTTTACGTCACGGCCCTCGACTTTAGCGGCAGCTTTTATCAGGGCGGCTTAAGGGTAGGCGACATCCTTGAAAAAATGACCACCTACGACGATGACGGCAACGCAACCGTCTACGACGTCGGTATGGCAGGTGCCTTCGTTGAGTACCTTAACAATTTACCGTTAAAGGTCGGCCAAACGGTCAAGTTTGAAATCCGTCGCGGCACCACCCAGATTATTTTGAATATTGAAATTTTACAGTATCAATACGGCGTTCTTTAATGGGCGCGTCAACCATAAAAGGCGGTGTTATCACCGCTTTTTTGCTTGTCTTTTACTCTTTCGGCGGCACTTTAAGACCCTTAATCGTTGACAACTTATAAACAATATAGTACAATATAGTATTATAAAGGAGGCAAATGCGCTTTTTATGATTATTTTGGGTATAGATCCGGGCTTTGCCACCATAGGTTACGGGGTTATTTCCGTTGAAGGGGGCAGGATAAGGCCCGTTGATTACGGAACGATTCAGACCCCCAAGGATAAAACCTTTCCTCAAAGGCTTGTGATGATAGAAAGGGGAATAAACACCCTTATCGACACCTATCATCCCGACGAGATCGCCTTGGAGGAGCTGTTTTTTAACACCAACATAACAACCGGTATCAACGTTGCCCACGCAAGGGGGGTTATCGTTGCCACCTGCTACAAAAAATGCCAAAGGCTGTTCGAGTACACTCCCTTACAGATAAAACAGGCCCTGACCGGCTACGGCCGTGCGGAAAAAAGGCAGATACAGGCAATGACCACAAGCCTTCTGGGGCTTACCAAGCTGCCACGTCCCGACGACGCGGCGGACGCCCTGGCAGTTGCCCTGACCCACGCCAACACCAACAGGTTTTCAGGCAGCTTCGGCATAAAATAAGACTTTATATCACGGCACGGGGGATATTATGATAGGATATATCAAAGGTAATCTTTTACACGGCGAAAACAACGTCGCCCTTTTGGAAAATAACGGTATCGGCTACGAAATTATCTGTTCGGAGTCCCTTTTTTGCCGCCTTGTCAAAGACGGCGGCGGCCACGCCTATACCTATCTTGCCGTAAGGGAGGACGGCGCCTATCTTTACGGCTTTGATACCTTAAACGAAAAAAATATGTTTCTTCAGCTTATTACCGTGTCGGGGGTAGGCCCAAAGATGGGCATAGGCATACTTTCGGGCACCACCCTTGAAAGTCTTGCAATGTACATTGCAACAAGCGACGTAAAATCCCTTTCAAAGATAAAGGGTCTTGGTAAAAAGACTGCGGAAAGGATCATCGTTGAGCTTCGCGAGGCAATGCAAAAGGCACCTATCGCCAAGGCAGAGGTCTCCACAAAATCCCTGACCGCCGAGGGCGAAAACGCCGTTATGGCCCTTATGAGCCTCGGTTATAACCGCACGGAAAGCACCAAGGCAGTTGCCGCCGCCCTTGAGGAGGGCCGTAAGGAGCTTACCGACATAATAACCGGCGCCCTCAAATACTTTGCCTGATCAACTTAAAAATTACTGTGTGAGAAATAATCATGTTTGAAGATAATCTTATTAAATCCGCAATGGATTTTGATCGGGACGATCATATTTTAGAGCCCGAAAAAAACGCCTTTGACGAGGCCGAAAACGTCTTAAGACCCAAGTCTATGGACGGCTACGTCGGTCAAGATAAGGTCAAAGCAAACCTTGCCGTTTATATGCAGGCGGCAAAGCTGAGGGGCGAGGCCTTGGACCACGTTTTGCTTTACGGCCCACCGGGTCTTGGTAAAACCACCCTCGCGCACATTATCGCCAACGAAATGGGCTCCTCAATTAAGGTTACCAGCGGCCCCGCAATTGAAAAATCAGGGGATCTTGCCGCCATTTTAACCAACCTTAACGAGGGCGACGTTCTTTTTGTGGACGAGATACACCGCTTAAACCGCACCGTTGAGGAAATTTTATATCCCGCCATGGAGGATTTTTCCCTTGACTTTATTATCGGCAAGGGTCCCTCCGCCCGCAATATACAAATACCCTTAAAGCACTTCACCCTTATCGGCGCAACCACCAAGGCAGGTATGCTGTCATCACCCTTACGCGACAGGTTTGGGGTAATGTGCCGTTTGGAAATGTACTCCAATGAGGAGCTTACCGAGATAGTAAGCCGCTCCGCAAGGATCCTCGGCGCGGAAATTTCCCCCGAGGGCGCAAGGGAGCTTGGCAGCCGTTCCCGCGGGACGCCACGTATTGCCAACAGGCTTTTGAAAAGGGTAAGGGACTTTTCCCTCGTATCGGGTCACAGCACCATTACCCTTGAAGATACCAAAATCGCCCTTGAGCGTATGGAGATAGACCATTTGGGTCTTGACGCCATCGACATTAACGTTTTGCGCTCCATGGCGGAAAAATTCGGCGGCGGCCCCGTCGGTCTTGACACCATTGCCGCCACCATTAACGAGGACGCAACCACCATCGAGGACGTTTACGAGCCCTATCTTTTACAGATAGGCTTCGTGGCAAGGACCCCTCGCGGCAGGGTGCTTACCCCGGCGGCTTATAAGCATCTGGGCATAAAGGCCCCCTTAAAGCAACAAATAACCTTTTTTGAAGACCAAGATGAAAACAAGTGATTTTTACTACGACCTACCTGAGGAGCTTATTGCCCAGACCC
>JAFWAM010000149.1 GCA_017507595.1 Clostridia bacterium | reverse complement strand
TAGTTAAGGTTATGGAAGACAAGGGCATGGGCAGACCAAGCACCTATTCGTCCCTTATTTCCGTTTTATCCAAGCGAAAATATACCAAACAGGACGGCAAATATATCGTTCCCACCGAGATTGCTTTTACCATGACCGACGTTTTGGTAAAATACTTTGCTGATATTATGAACGTTTCCTTTACCGCCAATATGGAAGACAAGCTTGACGGCATTGAAAACGGCGGCAAGGACTGGCACGAGCTTATCGGGGAGTTCTATCCCGATTTTTCAACCCAGCTGACAAAGGCCCTTTCCGACGGGGACGAGATCACCGATATCGTCTGTGACAAGTGTGGAGCACCAATGCTGAGAAAAACCGGCAAATACGGCCCGTTTTTGGCTTGCTCAAATTACCCAAAATGCTCCAATATCAAGTCCGAAAACGTTGAAGTTTCTGACGTTAAGTGCGATAAGTGTGGCGAATATATGATCTACAAAACGGGTAAATACGGCAAATTCCTTGCTTGTCCCAATTATCCCACCTGCACCAACGTTAAGCCACTTAACGAGGAAAAATCCGCTGAAAAGTGTGAAAAATGCGGGGGAGAGATGACCGTTAAAAACGGAAGGTTCGGCAAATACCTCCAGTGCGGAAGCTGTTCAAACACCAAGAGCATTGTTGAAAAAGCCGGCGTTTGTCCCGTTTGCCACAAGCCTACCCAAAAGATGACGTCAAAATCAGGCAAGGCCTTTTACGGCTGCTCAGGCTATCCCGATTGCAACTTTATGAGCTGGGATATGCCCATTGACGAAACCTGCCCCAAATGCGGCAAATACTTGGTTTTAGCCAAAGACGGCAAGACAAAGCGCTGCTCCAATAAAGAATGTGACTATACCCAAAAACATGGTAAAAATTAACGTTATAGGCGGTGGTCTTGCCGGCAGCGAAAGCGCTTATTATCTGGCGAAGCGGGGCTACGACGTGGTTTTATACGATATAAAGCCCGGCGCATACACACCCGCCCACCACAATCCCAATTACGGCGAGCTTGTTTGCTCCAATTCCTTAAAAAGCAACGACGTTTTAGGCAACGCCTGCGGCACTTTGAAGGAGGAACTCCGTAAGCTTGGCTCAATGGTAATTGCCTGTGCGGACGAAACTAAAGTTCCCGCAGGCAACGCCCTTGCCGTCGATAGGGAGCTTTTCGCCCAAAAAATCACAGCCAGATTAAAAAGCATGCCCAACATTACCTTTGTGTCAAAGGACGTTGAGGAAATCGACTTCACCGTTCCCACGATCGTTGCAACCGGTCCGCTAACTACTGATAAATTAAGCAATTTTATATCGGCCAATATTTGCGGTGGCCTCTACTTTTTTGATGCCGCCGCACCGATTATCTCCGCCGAGTCAATTGATATGACCAACGCCTTTATTTCCGACAGATACGGTGAAGACGGCGTGGGTGACTACATTAACTGCCCCATTGATAAAGCGGGTTACGAGGAGTTTTACAACGCTCTTATCAACGCTAAAACAGCCGAAAAGCACGACTTTGAAAAAACAGACGTGTTCGAAGGCTGTATGCCCGTTGAAATTATGGCAAAGCGCGGCGTTGACACTTTGCGCTTCGGGCCCTTAAAGCCGGTTGGACTTACGGATCCAAAGACCGGCAGATGGCCCTACGCCTGTATGCAGCTGAGAAAGGAAAATGAGGAGGGGACTATGTATAACATAGTCGGCTTCCAGACAAACCTGCTTTTCGGCGAACAGAAAAGGGTGTTTTCAATTTTTCCTGCATTAAAAAACGTGGAATTTTTACGTTACGGCGTAATGCACCGCAATACCTATTTGCGTTCACCGGGGATACTTGACAATACCTTTAAGGTGATAGATAAGCCCTTTACATATTTTGCAGGGCAGATTACCGGTGTTGAGGGCTATGTTGAAAGTATCGCCTCAGGCCTTGTTGCCGCTATTTCCCTTGACAGAAATCTCCGTCAGAAGATGAAGATAGATTTTACCAATTATACGGTAATAGGCGCCCTTGCAAATTACGTCGCCACCGAAAACAGCGACTTTCAGCCCATGAATGCAAATTACGGCATTTTAAGCCCGATTCCCAGAATGCGCGACAAGGCCGAAAAGAAGCGTTTCTTAAGCCAGCGCGCATTAGACAAAATAGACGAAATTTTGGAGTTAATAAATGAGTAACGAATTTAAAGGCACGACCATTTGTGCCGTAAAAAGAGACGGCCTTACGGCCATTGCCGGTGACGGACAAGTCACCTTTGGCGAAAACGTTGTTTTTAAAAACAACGCGGTAAAAGTCCGCAGAATATTCAACGACAGCGTAATACTCGGCTTTGCCGGTACCGTTTCCGACGCTTTTTCACTTTGTGAAAAATTTGAAGGAATGTTAAACAAGTATTCTGGCAACCTGTTAAGGAGCGCCGTAGAGCTTGCTGAGCTTTGGCGCAGTGACAAGGCCGGCAGGCGACTTGAGGCCATGATGATCGTCGCCGATAAAAACATGCTGCTTATCGTGTCAGGCTCCGGCGAGGTAATCGAGCCCGACGACGGCGTATGCGCCATCGGCAGCGGCGGCAACTACGCCTTGGCAGCCGCCCGCGCCCTTTATAAGGAAACTGATTTCAGAGCTGACCAAATTGCGGAAAAGGCTTTAAAAATCGCAAGTGAAATCTGCATTTTTACTAATGGCAATATTCGCGTTGAAACTGTAAAGGAGGACTAAAATGGAATATTATTCTCCCAGGCAGATCGTTGCCGAATTAGATAAATACATTATCGGTCAGGACAAGGCCAAGCGCGAGGTAGCAGTTGCCCTTCGCAACCGTTACAGAAGAAGCCGCCTTTCCCCCGAGCTACAGGACGAAATTACCCCAAAAAATATCATTATGAAGGGCCCCACCGGCGTCGGCAAGACGGAAATCGCCAGAAGACTTGCAAAGCTCGTTAAAGCCCCCTTTGTTAAGGTAGAGGCCACCAAATTTACCGAGGTCGGCTACGTTGGCAGGGATTGTGAATCCATGATCAGGGACCTTGTGGAGTGCAGCGTAAGGCTCGTTCGCGAGGAGCAAAAAAGACAAGTGTTTTATAAAGCCAACGGCTTTGCCAAGGCACGCGTTTTAAGGGTCGTTTACGATACGCTTAAGGGCGAAAAGGGTGAAAAGCCCGAAGCTCTCTTCAAAGAAGAGCTGGAAGCCCGCTTTAACCGTGGAGAGCTTGACGATACGGTTATCGAAATGGAGGTTATCGATCAGCCCAAGCCTATGGAGCTCGTTCCCGGTATGGGTACGGAGATCAATCTCGGCTCCATTTTTGATGGATTTATGCCCAAGAAAAAGAAAACCAAGAGGATGACCGTTAAGGAGGCTGTCAAGATTATCGAGGACGAGGAGGCTTCTAAGCTCATCGATGAAGAGTGGGTCGTTCAGGAGGGCGTTCGCCGCGCTGAACAGGAAGGCATCATTTTCATTGATGAAATCGACAAAATTGCCTCAAAGGGAAAGACTTCCGGTCAAGATGTGTCAAGGGAAGGCGTTCAAAGAGACATTTTACCCATCGTTGAAGGCTCTACCGTAAACACAAAATACGGCTCGGTAAAGACCGATTATATCCTCTTTATTGCCGCAGGCGCTTTCCACATTTCCGCAGTAGAAGACCTTATTCCGGAGCTTCAGGGCCGTTTCCCCATTATCGTGGAGCTCAACAGCCTCACTAAAGAGGATTTCATTAAAATCCTTACCATTCCCGAAAACGCCCTTACCAAGCAGTACGCCATTTTGCTTTCAGTTGACAAGATCGACTTAAAGTTTAACGACGACGCCATTTCCGAAATAGCCGAGCTTTGCGTTGAAATGAACG
>JAFWAM010000148.1 GCA_017507595.1 Clostridia bacterium | reverse complement strand
GTCCGCCGTCTTAAGCATAGCGTCCCTTTGGAAAAACGGCGGGGAAATAAAGCTTTCCCTCAAAGAAATGCGCTTTGATTTAAGATCCTTTGGCGAGATTGCAAAAATAGACCTTCCCGCAGGCATACAGGGATCTGTGTTTTCAATCTCCAACGTCATAATCCAATCGACAATAAACAGCTACGGCTCTGTGGTTATCGCGGGGAACTCCGCCGCCCAGAACGTAGAGGGCTATCTTAACTCCACCGTGTCGTCCATCTACCAGGCAGAGCCTGCCTTCATCGGCCAGAACTACGGCGCAAAACGGCCGGACAACGTTAAAAAGATAATCAAAAACGCGGCCCTTATGATGGTTTTGTCAATGACCCTTTTAAGCACCGTCGTAATACTTTTTGACGATGCCCTGCTGGCAATTTTCAACCCCGACCCCCAGGCAATATCCATCGGCAAAATAAGGATAGCCGTCAACTGCGGCTTTTACGTCCTGTTTGGATTTATGGACTTTGCCGTAGGCATAATGCGCGGCCTTGGATACGGGCTGACCCCAATGATGATAGCTATCCTCGGCGTGTGCGGAACAAGACTTTTGTGGGTATTTTTAATATACCCGATAGCCCCTTCCTTAAGGCTTTTGTATATTTCCTACCCCGTGTCCTGGACCATTGCCTTCCTTGGCCATATGACTTCATTTTTGCTGGTAAGAAAAAAGACCTTTTCAAGGCTGTTGGCAAAAAGCTCCTCAGATAATTAAAATCCCACCGAAAAAATCGGCGGTAAAAATCTTAAGTCAAATTTAAAATGCGTAAGCGAATAGTTCGCTTACGCATATTTTTTGCGGTTTTTAATATAAAAACCTGGGTTAACAGGCTTATAGCCCGACTTTTTGAAATACTAAAAACCCCGACAAAAACCCTTTTATGCCTTCGGTCAAAAAAACATTTTTTTACTTTGCCCTTGACAAAGTAATAAATCTATGTTATATAATAATTAGCAAAGGCCCACGTCAAACTCTACTGTGCCGCAAATCCCCCCCTGCGGAAGCACGTACGCCAAACCCTGAAAAATCAAATGATATTTGTATAGGCGGTAAGTCATGTTAATAGCTAAAAATAACAGGCTGATTGCTCTGCTTGTTTGCTTTACTCTTTTATTGACTGTTATCGTCCCTCTTTCTCGATTACTGCCCATGCAAACGAGCCAACGATAACACCGGGGCTTTACTACGAATAATACGTTCCTCACCCAAAAAGCATATACGGGGAATTACACTCAAGCCTTTGTTGTAGAGTATGCTTCCGGTAACTCTCTTTACCATATACGTCCTTATAGTAATGGTGTATTGATACGATATTAAGGAGGTTTTTATATGAAAAACTGGTATTATAACCGTGTTACCAATACCCTGTGGGGAGCAATATTGCGATGTGTGGGCTATATTGGTCTGGGCGTTTATTCTATTTTTGAAGTGATAAATGCCGTTGCCATAGGCTTCCGTGGCATAAAACCCGGCCACCGTAATCATTTTACGGCAAATACGCCACTTTTTTCAACCGTCATTTACAGCTTTTTGCTTGTCGGGTGCGTTATTGCCGCAATTGACATTATTTGCAGGATTGTAAAAAAACAGTATGCCCCGGCAAAAGACGACGTATTACTCAAGGTCCGCCATTCAACCTTTTTAACCATAATTGGTTTGATTGCCCTTTTGCTTTTTACGATATTGTCCGAGCTTTTTACCACTTGGTTTGCCCATTGGTACTTTGACATATTTGATTTTGCAATTGGTTTCATAACTTTGAGAACTGTTATCATCCCCGTTTTCAGCTTAAGACAAATTCTTCCCGGAAGAAAACAAGGGCGCGGACAGGTCGTTTCTTTTGTAACCGTTATCACTGTTGCAGCCCTTGCAGTTTTTATGTTGATAAGCACGGGAAAATTTCTTGTGTCCAACGCCTTGATTGAAGGCGGTGCACAAATGGGCTCTTTAAAGTACCCGGAGGGAAGATTTGGCGGCTTCCTGGTGGCCACAGTTTCTTTAATCCTTGCGGTTTATTATTTTGTTGACCTCGTTGCCCGCATGATTATAAAGCCGGTTAATCTTGATTAAGAATTTAATAAAATAAATCAAAATGCGTAAGCGGATAGTTCGCTTACGCATATTTTTTGCGGTTTTTAATATAAAAACCTGCCTATAAGTCGATTATCACATGATAAGGGTGCCTTCTGTCGTTTCCACGGCGCGAAGGATCTGGGCCTCGTTGCCGGTGGCGGCGTCAATATAAACGTAATAGGTCGCGCCGTCAAAGGTGCCGCTTACCTCGTAGGATAAAAGCTCCTTTTGGTTGCCGAAGGGTATAAGAACAAGCCTTGCGGGGGTTGTTACCTCTATATCGGGGGAAACCTTTTTTACCGCCTGACGGGCGGAAAGTTTTGGGTCCTCGATCCTTCTTGCGGTGTGGTTAAGATAGTATGCCGTTGCGTCAAAGGCCGACACGACGCCCCTTTCGCGGCAGACGGTGATCTTGACCATATCGCGGTAACAAACTATGCCGCCGTCGTTATAGCAAAGATTGATATAGGCAGTATTGGCGTTTTCCGTGGCCCACACGGGGGTAAGCCCCTCTATGCCCATGGCGCGGACGGTCTTTTCGCCCGAGCTTACGGCCGTGTCAAGATCGACGTTACTTCCATCGCAGTCCTTGAAGTAATTAAACATAATAACCTTGCCGCCCACCTTAGAGATGCTGGCGTAAAGCTCGCCTTCGTCACCGGTTGCCTTCAGCTCGTAACAGGCTATCTTGCCCGCCTTTTCGCCTAAAAGCTCTACCCCCTTGGGGTTTAAGTGGCTGAAGGCCTTTAAAAAGGCTTCCTCTGCCGCCTTGGGGGTGATTTCATCGCCGGAGAGGGCACGGGGTGCGGTGGCCGTTTCTATATCGGAAAAGGGACCGTCATAAATAAGCTTTGGATAGTCCACCGCACGGGATTCCATGGCGACAAACTTTTCCAAAAATATATTGGTCCCGTTGTCGTCAAAGACCGTGTTAAAGTCAAAATCCTCGCCCATGTCGGCGCTTAAGGAAGCAAGGTCCTCTCTCAAGGCGCGGTTGGTGGCGTAAATTGAGGAAAGAGTCTTTTTGTCGTCCTCGGAAATAGCCCCACCGTCCGAAAGCTTGTTGCTGAGATAGGTTGAAAAGTCTGCCACCTGGTTTATGAACTTTGAGGTGTAAAACCTTTGCTCGTCCTTTAACGGGAGCCTTGTAAAGTCCTCCGCCGCAAGGGAAGCGTCAACCGTAAGCTTTAACAAAAGCTTTTGCTGGGCACCTTGGTCCTTGGAAACGAGAAGCTTTGATATATTCACGTCCATATTATCAACGTAATCGGTCAGGGCGTAAAAGCTTTCGGCAACGTGGGCGCTGTTTTTGATCGTCATACCTGCGTTATCCATAAGATTTAAGGTAAACAAAGTGCCGAGTATAAGCACTGCCGACGCAAGGGATATGACTGCCGCAAGCCAGCCGCCGATACCGCGGTTTCTCTTTTTTTCCCGCTCCTCCGCACGGTGACGGCGTTTCTCCATGGCCGCCGCACGGCGGGCCCTGCGCTTTTCCTCTTTAGCCTTGTTTTTAGCGGCCCGTGCCCGTAAAAGCTGCTCTCTTTTTTCCTTTTTAGCCTCAAGCTTTGCTTGCCGCTCCTTTAAAAGCCTGTTCTTTTTTTCCTCGCGGCCCTCGTGCTTTAATTTATCGCGACGGGCAAGCCTTTCCTCGCGGCGCTTTAATTTTTCCATACGGTAAGCGGCGCGGCGGGCCTTTTTTTCCTCAAGACGCTTTTTTCTGTCCCAATTGTTTTTCTTTGCGGACCTTGACCCTTTTGTCTGCTTTTTTTGAGGCTTTTTTTCGTCGCTTTTTGCCGCCACCTTGTCGTTTTCGGGTGATTTTTCTTCGTTAACGGACTTATAGGCCGACTTTTTTAAATTTGTCCCCGTCTTTTTGCTTTGGGCGGGCTTTGATTTTTTTGTGAGATTTTCTGCCTTTTCAATTGCGTTATTTTTTTCTTTTTCCATAAAAAACCTCCTTAAACGGCAAATACGTGGCTACCGATGGTGACGGTGACCTTTCTTGTAAATATCCACGACGACGTTGCCGTCCTGGGATTGTAGTAGTACAGTGCCCCGCCCGTTGGGTCCCAACCGTTGATGGCGTCCTGGGCCGCCTTGTAGGCAGAGCTGTTCGGCGTGAGATTTATCTGTCCGTCGTTTACCGCGGTAAAGGCGTAGGGCTGATATACCACCCCTGAGATCGTGTTGGGAAAGGACGGGTTTTTGACCCTGTTTAAAACGACGGCCGCCACCGCAACCTGACCTGTATAGCTTTCGCCGCGGGCCTCGCCGTAGATGACCCTTGCAAGAAGCTTTACGTCCTGGCTGGAATACCCACCGACCCCGCCGGGGCTTTGCTGTGACTGTCCTCCGCTTATGCCGAGGGCCGCAAGGGTCCTTGAACCCACTATGCCGTCGGGGGTAAGTCCGTTACGGCGCTGAAAGTACACCACCGCCGCCTTTGTTTTTGAGCCGAAGATGCCGTCGACGGGCCCGGAATAGTACCCCCATCTTTTAAGCTTGGTCTGTACGGTGCGGACTACCTCACCCGTGCTGCCCTGCTTTAAAACGGCGGCGTAAACGGCAGTTTCGCCAAAGTCTGCCTGCCGTGAAGTAAAGCCCTCCATAACGCCAACGGACATAAGCGCCACCATGGCGGTAACAAGGGCAAAGATTTTCAATCCTTTTTTCATTTATCCTCCTTAAATAACGGCAACGCCACGGATAGCCGTTGATTTTGGGGAAGCCCTTAAATCTTAAAAAGCCGCCCAAGCCGCCT
>JAFWAM010000147.1 GCA_017507595.1 Clostridia bacterium | reverse complement strand
GGTATGCAGGCGCGAGGGCCGGATCACGGCGACGCAGGAAGTACACCACATTATTCCTTTGGCAGACGGCGGTACCCATGAAGATAGTAACCTCATGGCGTTATGCAAGAGCAAAATGCCCGCACAGCTTGTAATTGACTTCGTAAGGGTTTACGATCTTAAGACCATACCCCTGCTTAACGAAACAAATTACACCCAAAAGTAAGGATATAAGCCGATTATCGCAAATTTTGACAAAAACATACGGGAGCAGACCTGAACCGTCTGCCCCCGTTTTTTTGTTGTTTTGACCGCCTTTAAATGATGCCGGTAATAAAAATTTCAAGGCCGATAATAACGAGTATAACGCCCCCGAATATGGAGGCCTTGTCCGATAGCTTTGTGCCGAACTTTTTGCCGACGGCAATACCCACAAGGCAAATTGCAAAGGTAACGATGCCGATGATTAAGCAGGACAAAAGGGCGGGTAAAAGGTCGTAGCTTGCAACGGTAAGCCCAACGGAAAGGGCGTCGATGGAGGTTGCCACCGCCTGAACCATAAGGCCGCCGATGCCAACGGATTTTACCCCATCCCCCTCCTTTTTGCTTACGCCGTCGTAGATCATTTTTCCGCCGATAAACACTAGAAGCACCAGCGCCACGTACGGAACGGCCCTTTCGAGAGCCTTGAAATACTGCAAGACGGTGTGAACGAATATCCAGCCAAGCATGGGCATAAAAAACTGGAAAAAGGCAAATATGCCCGCAACGCCCGCCATTTTGGGTCTTTTCATAAGAGGCTCGTTAAGACCGTTTGCCAAGGATACGGAAAACGCGTCCATGGCAAGCCCTGCGCCAAGCATTATGCTGTTTATAAAAAAGGGTAAATTTAACATTTGTTCACCGTTTAAGGGTTGGGATCACGCCTTAGCGGCGTCCTCCAACCGCTGTGATAAAATATTGATTTTTTCTTCGTCCTCGGAAAATTTGGTGTAAAGGTCTAAAGCCTCCCTTAAATAATCCTTAGCGAGGATGGCCTTACCCATCCTTTCGTAAAGGTCGGCGACCTCCTCGTCAAGCATAGCAAGACCGATGGCGTTGCTGTCGTCGTCCACGATATATTCCCTTGACCTTTCGTAAAGGGTAAGGGCCTCATCAAGGCGACCCAGGGCCTTTAAGGCGTTGGCGGCGTGCATGTGTGCCCTACCAAGGTTAACGGAGTCCTGAGGGGGATTTTCAAGGCGCAGGCGGAGATTTTCGGCGTAAAGCTCGTAAGCCTTTTGGAAGTTGCCTACGGTAAAGTAGCAGGTTGCCATCCTTCGCCTGTTGGTAAAGGAGTTTTCGTCTAGAACGCCCCTTTCCCTCACGTTGATATCCAGCGCCTTTTGATTGTATAAAATTGCATCGTCGTATTTTTTTACGTTGTATAAAAGGGCGGCAAAGCGGGTATAAAGTCTTTCCCTGTCGACCCAGTCTACGCCCTCAAGGCCCTCAAGCATGCGACCTGCCCTTAAATAAAGCCCGTGGGAAACGGAAAATTCTTTAAGCTTGTCCACGTTGTCGGTTTTTAGCTGAGCAAAGGCCGTGTTCATGCCGCGGTAATTTTTAAGGGGCATAAGCTTGCAGTAGGCACAGGAGTTGTGGAAGCGACCGACTGACGTTAGCAGGCGCACCATGGTGAGGTTTTCCTCGTTTAAGCTGTTTACGATGGAAAGGGTAATGGCGCTCAGCTCGTCCATCTGCTTGACGGTGGGCACGATCTCGCCGTCGATATTTTGGATAACGCAATCCAAAAAGTCGGCACATAGGTCGGTATTTGGCTTAACCGTGTCTTTTACGACCGCCTGAATAAGGGGGTGCAGGTAGATAAGCCCGTGGTTGGACTCCACAAACCCCTTATCCACCAATCTTGAAACGACCGTCATGGTGTCGGCGTCCTTATGCCAGCTTCTGAAGGTGTATTTTTTAATGCCGGACGTGGGAATAAGGGAAAGGTCCGCAAGGACGGCTTCCTCCTTTTGGGACAGCTTTGCCAAGGAGAAAAGATTTTTGATGTGGGCGTTTATGCTGTCGTACCTGTTCTGGTGCATTACCTCGTCCTGACCGAAAATATCGCTCAGGGTGTTTTGGCGAAGGTTGTCAAGAAGCATATTCACCTCGTAGCCCGACGTCTGCAGGAACTGACCCATAAGCTTTACGGTGAGTGTGTGGGAGGAAACGAGGGATATTATCTCCTTTACGGCGGCGATCTCCTCCTCGTCACGGGTGCCGTCCTCGTAAAAGTTGTAAAACACCTCTACCAGCTCGTCATCGGGGACGGGGTTTATCCTGACCGTCTTAAGGTCTGAAAAGTGGCACCTGGTCGTCATAAGAACGTCAATTGAAATGCGACTTAAAACGCCAAGGTCGGGATCGTCGTAGTTATCCATGCCGTCGATTATAAGTAAGGCCTTTTTGCTGTGGGTTTCCAGCCAGCCGACCTTCTTTTTGTAAAGCTCGTCCTCGATGG
>JAFWAM010000146.1 GCA_017507595.1 Clostridia bacterium | reverse complement strand
GGTAAAGCCTTGATTTTTTTTTGCTTTTATAATACAATAGTTATACTAATAATTATATAGACTATTTGGCGTAAAGTCAACCTAAAATCAAGTTTACCTTTTGAAAAATCGACTTTAGTTGGATTTACTTACGCAAAAGATGTGAGTTGTAAATGGAACAGTTTGAAATTCTTTGGAAAAATACCTTGACAGAGCTTGAGCATAACGTAAGCAATATTGCCTTTGGCTTTATACAAAAGCTTGAAGCAATTGACCTTATGGGCAGCACCCTTATTTTAAAGACGTCTACCCAGACCTTCGCAAGCCACGCAACGAGGGTTTCGGACAAGATCAATCAGGCCTTTAAGGATGCACAAACGGGTATAACCGACTTTAAGATCTACGTCGGCGATGCAAAAACGGCCTTTTATTCATCCCAGAAGGAGATCCCTGAGGATCTTTCTACCCCCATCGACCCAAGGTATACCTTTGATTCCTTCGTGGTTGGCACGTCCAACCGCTATCTTTACGCTGCGGCAAAGGCCGTTGCGGACGATCCCTGCAACAGCTATAACCCTTTGTTTATCTACGGCGACACGGGTCTTGGCAAAACTCACATCATGCACGCCATCGCCAACCACATCAAAAAGAACAATCCCCAGCTGAACGTCCTTTACGCCACCTGTGAAAAGTTCACAAACGACCTTATCAACACCATCCGTCAAGGTCGGGCTTATTCGGGAACGGGCAGCGAGGATTTCAGAACTAGATACAGAAACGTCGACGTACTCATCATTGACGACGTTCAGTTCCTTGCTAAAAAGCAATCCACTCAGGAGGAATTTTTCCATACCTTTAACGAGCTTTACGGCAAAAACAAGCAGATAATTTTATCTGCCGACTGCCAGCCCAAGGACATTGAGCTTTTAGAGGAAAGACTGATAACCCGCTTCCAAGGCGGCCTTATGGCACAGGTCCTCCCCCCCGACATCGAAACCAAGATCGCCATCCTGCAGAAAAAGGCTGAGGCCAAAAAGTATATTTTAAGCTTTGAGATCGCCTCCTACCTTGCGGAAAACAGCGACAACGACGTAAGAAGCTTAGAAGGGCTTTTGAATAAAGTCATTTTCGCATCTCTTTTAAAGGAAGCCCCCATCACTTTGGATCTTGCCATGGAAGCACTTTCCATGTCAAAGCCCAGCGAGGATCACGAGGACTCCATCACGCCCACGACCATTATTAACACGGTATGCAACTTTTATAAGGTTGCCAAAAACGACCTTTTGGGCAGAAAGAGAAATAAGGAGCTTGTTGAGCCGCGCCAGATCTGCACCTATCTTATTGCAGAGCTTCTCTCCATCCCCCTGGTGTCCGTCGGACAGGCCATGGGCGGCAAGGACCACACCACGGTCATTTATACCCGCGACAAGGTGGCCGATCTTATTAAGACCAACCCAAGAATAGCCACCGAGGTCAACGACCTTAAAAATCTTATTCTTAAAAAATAAGCCCCGCTAAGGCCATAAAAGACAACGTCAACTTAACCCCTAAATATCCCCCGCCGTTTTTTGTAAAGCGGCGGTTTAAACAGTAAAAAAATAAGTCGCCAAAATTATAAAAAAGTGGCGATAACAGGCTTATATGAAGACTTTTTTTGTTGAAGACAATTTTGATGCGGTCGTTGTCGGCGCAGGACACGCCGGCGTTGAAGCCGCCCTTGCCCTGGCAAAAACCGGCAATAAAACCGCCCTTTTGACCCTTAATCCGGACAGCATTTCCTTTATGGCGTGCAATCCGTCCATCGGCGGAACGGCTAAGGGACATCTCGTCCGCGAGGTTGACGCCCTCGGCGGGCTTATGGGCATTGCGGCAGATAAGACCATGCTTCAGATAAAAATGCTTAACCGCGGCAAGGGCGCGGCCGTCCAAAGCCTCAGGTCACAGCAGGATAAAAACTATTATCACCGCTACGTGAAAGGTGTCCTTGAAAACACCCCAAACCTTCGCATTATCTCCTGCGAGGTAACTGAAATTTTAACGGAAAACGGTTGCGTTTGCGGTGTAAAAACGGCTTACGGCAGCGTGATTTACGCCAAAGCCGTCATTTTGTGCACGGGCGTTTACCTTAAGTCAAGGATCATCGCCGGCGAGTGGTTCAAGCACACGGGCCCCAACGGCTTTGAGGCCGCCAACGGCCTTACCCAAAGCCTTATTGATCTCGGCTTTACCGTAAGACGCTTTAAAACGGGCACACCCGCAAGGCTTGACGCAAGAACCATTGACTTTTCCAAGCTGGAGCGTCAGGACGGCGAAACCAACGTCTATCCCTTCTCCTTTTTGTCCGAGGGCGTACCCGAAAAGCAGCAGCCCTGCTATCTTACCTATACCAACGAAAACACCCACCGCATCATACGGGAAAATTTAGATCGCTCACCCCTTTTTAACGGCATGATACAAAGCCTTGGCCCAAGGTATTGCCCGTCCATCGAAACCAAGGTCGACCGCTTCCGCGATAAGGAAAGGCACCAGATATTTTTGGAGCCCGAAGGCGCCGACACCAATGAAATTTACGTTCAGGGCATGTCCACGTCCCTTCCCCACGACGTGCAAAAAGCCATGTATAGGTCGATTAACGGCCTTGAAAACTGTGAATTCATCCGCTATGCCTACGCCATAGAATACGACTGCATCGACAGTCTTGACCTTTTACCGACCCTTCAATATAAGCGGGTAAAGGGCTTGTATTCCGCAGGGCAGATCAACGGCACAAGCGGCTATGAGGAGGCTGCCGCACAAGGTCTTATGGCGGGCATAAACGCCTCGCTTTACCTTCAGGGCAAGGCCCCCTTCGTCCTTCGCCGCGACCAGGCCTATATAGGCGTCCTTATTGACGACCTCGTCACCAAGGGCACGGACGAGCCTTACCGCATGATGACCTCCCGCGCGGAGTACCGCATCTTTTTAAGACAGGACAATGCAGACGTAAGACTGACCGAGCTTGGTCGGGCCGTCGGCCTTGTGGACGATTACCGCTATGAGGTGTTCAAGAAAAAGCTTGAGACCGTCAACCGCGCCCGCGAGGTGTTTACCCAAATCCACTCCCCCAAGGAGGTAAGGGATTTTGTAATCTCCTACGGCGGCGACTTAAACAGCGGCATTTCCTACGAAGGGATGGTTAAAAGAGGCATTCCCCTTGCAGATATTATTGAAAGATTCAACGTTTTCAAGGACCTTCCCTACGACGTTATTGAAACCTTGGAAACCGATGCAAAATACTCCGGTTATCTTGATCGCGGTCTTTCCGAAATCGCCCGTGCCAAGCGCCTTGAGGATAAAAAGATCCCCGACGATATTGACTATGCCCGCCTCGACGGCCTTCGCCTTGAAGCACGGGAAAAGCTCAATAAGGTCCGCCCCCTAAACCTTGGCCAGGCGGGAAGGATCTCCGGCGTAAACCCCGCCGACATCGCCGTTTTAATGGTTTATCTTTCAAAATAATCAACAAAAATCAACAAATATAGGCCGTTAACCGACCTATAGCCCCACTTTTTAATATTTTAGCACAAAAAAAACGCCGCGG
>JAFWAM010000145.1 GCA_017507595.1 Clostridia bacterium | reverse complement strand
CCCGAAAGCCCCGCAACGATAACGATGGGCCACTCCAGCCCCTTAGAGGAATGCATGCTTACCACACGAACGGCGTTTTCCTCGCCGCCAATTGAAAGGCTCATTTTCTCAAGCAGGCTTTCCTTATTTTTAATAAACTCACCAAGGGTGATCTCTTTGCCTCCACGGTTACATTGACTTATAAAGCCCTCTATCCTCTTAAGCTTTAGTCCGCCCCCTCTCCCGGCAAGGATTTTTACGTCGTAGCTTTTATCATTTATTACCTTGCGAAGGATCGTTGGCACGCCCTTGATCTTGGAAACGGTCTTAAGCTCTCCTATATAATCAAAAAACTCCTTCAGCCTCAGCCCTATTTCACCCCCATCGCCGGCTCCCACGAAAGCGGCCTCAACAAAGGTCTTTTTGGGGGCAAAGCGACGGACGGCAACAAGCTCCTCATCGGTAAAGCATCCGACCGGCGATTTTAACGCGGCCGCCAGGGCCACGTCGTTGTCACCGCAATAGACAAACTCCAAAAGGTTGACGACCTGCTTTATTTCGGGATAGTCAAAAAGGCTTCTTCCGCTGTCGGTAACAACAGGTATCCCGCCGAGTGAAAGCTCCTTGGCGATTTTGTCGCCACGGGGATTTGTACGGACCAAAATTGCAATATCGCCGTAATTTGCCGGCCTCGTTTTTTTGGTTTTAAGGTCGAAAACCGACTTATTGAGGGACTTATTGACAAGATAGTGAATAAGCCTTTCCTCCGTGGCCACGGCCCCTTCCTGTAAGGAGAGATGCTTTTCAACCGAATAAACCCCTTCAATCACCCCTGCCTGCGCAGATGACTTTTCCGGGGCGTAAAGGGCACATTCGCCCTCGTACCCACCGTAAAGATCGCCGTAGATCATTGGGGATGCGGCGTAATCCGTTCCGCTTACGGCCTTTGTCATTACCCTTGAAAATACGCTGTTTACCCCCTCGATAACCGCCTCGCTGCTGCGATAGTTTTCATTAAGGGCCACGTGGAAGCCGCCCTCCTCGCCCTCGCGCATTCGGTTGGCAAAAATATCACTGTTACAGCCGCGGAAGCCGTAAATGCTTTGCTTGACGTCGCCGACGATGAAAAGATTCTGGTTTTCCAGCAGGCGGAATATCCCCTCCTGCACGGCGTTGGTATCCTGGTACTCGTCGACGAAAATGTATTTGTAGGTCTTTTTAAGCTCCTCCCTGACATCGGGAAGACTTAAAAGCTCATAGGCCTTTTTAGAAAGATCGGCATAATCCAAAAGGTTTTTATCTGCCTTCTGGCGGGAATACTCCTCGTCGAAAAGCTTTATTACCTTAATAAGGCTTTGGATTATCTTACCCGACGCCTTGGCCATTTCAAGCCTTTCATCAAAAGTGGGCTCAAAGGGCTTTTTGAGGGATTTTTTCCACTCCGCAAGCCTTTTGGCAACGGCCTCTGCCTGCTCCTTTAAAGCGTCCACAGCCCCGCCGCCGCTTACCCTTGGCCTTGGTTTTTTCCAGTCCAAAAAGGTTGAAACGGCGTTTTCACTCTGATCGTTTTTAATAATATCAAACAGGTTGTAATATTCTAAATAATAGTCCTCGTATTTTTTAACGCCAAGGCTTCTGCTTTGCAGATAAAGGTCAAAAATCATTTCCCGATACTTGTCAATATCGATCAAAAGTCGGGCTATAAGCCGTTTTTCGACCTCTTTTAATCCTTCCTCGGTGTAGTTATGTAAAGACCTTTCAAGATAGTCGTATCCGTTTATCTCGTTATCCATGAAAGCATAAACGGAAAGTATCACACCCTTAAGCCCCTCGTCGGAGCGTCTTTTTACAAAGGTCCTTAAAAGGGCAAGCATATCGGGGTCGTTGGCCTCGTAAAGCCTTTCGAAAACCTCCGACAAAGAAGAAGCCTTCATGACGGCGCTGTCCGCCTCGTCCACGATGGAAAATTTAGAGTCCACCCCCGCAAGATAAAAATACTTGCTTACAAGGCTGTGTAAAAAGGAGTCCACCGTAGATATGGCGGCAAGGGGCAGGTCGGAAAGCTGCTTACGCATCCTTTCAACGTCCTCACCGCGCTTTATCTTTTCAATAATGGCCCGTGAAAGCTTGTCACGCATCTCGCCCGCGGCCTTTTTGGTAAAGGTAACGCACAAAATATCCTTGACGTCACACTTGCCGCCGGCAATAAGGCGGATAAGGCGCTCTATCATAACCGTGGTTTTACCGCTGCCCGCAGAGGCTGAAACCACTAGGCTTCCGCCCTCGCTTTGGATGACCTTAAGCTGATTTTTATTATAGTTTGCCATCGTCACCCTCCTTTACCGCGTCTAAGATCACGTCTTTTGTCACGCCGTCCACACGGCGGGTCCTGTCGCCCGTTTCCACGTCGTAGCCGCAAAGCCCCCCGTACTTACAGTATTCGCAAGCCTTTTCGTACGGTGCGGCAACGGCAAGGCCCCTTCTTATCTCCTCGGCACCCGACCTTGCGATCTCCTCGGAGTATTTTTGATAGGCCGCAAAGCCGTCTGCGGTCATAACGCTTTTTGTATCCTTAATGCCGTCCTTTGACAGGCTTACGCCGTAAAGCTTGCTTTTGCCCTCAGCTTCAAAATTGTTGTCAAGGGCGCAAATAACGTCCTTATCCTTCAAGGTCCTGCCGTTAAAGCGGGTCTGGGCCTCCTCCGAGGAAAAGTCGTCCGACAGCTTATAATAGTATGCGCCTGCGGGCTTAAGCCCCTCCCGCTTGAAAACGTTGGAATATAAATAAAGCTGAATCTTTCTGCCCGTGTAAAATTCCTCGTCAGCGGCGGTGGTGTCCACCGTGCCCGATTTGTAATCTATCACGGTAAAATAATCCCCGCACGTGTCAACGCGGTCGATCTTTCCGCGGAACTTCAGCCTGTCACCCTTGCAATTAATAACAAGGGGCTTAAATTGTCCGTCCCACTCGTTGAAGGCAACCTCTACGCCGTAGGGCTTAAAGGAAGAAGATTCTATCTCGTCAGCGATGTTTTTGCATGCACGGATGGCCTCCTCTTTTATAAGTCCAAAGATGTGGACGTAAGACGGTTTGTTGAGATAACGGGCATATAGCGGGGCTTTTAGCTCCTCATCAAAAATTTTGCCGGCGGTTTTTTCCACGTCTAAAGAAGGGTCGTCCTTATAGGACAAAACGAACCTTTCCAGTATGCCGTGTAAAAACGTACCTATCTGATTTACCTGGGCCTCTCCCCGCTCGGGGTCGAGAAGGTTAAGCGTCCTTGCGGCAAAAAGCTTGTACGGACAGGAAAAATAACCTTCTATAATGGACGCCGAAAGATTGCCCGTAAAAGCAAGGGCCCCGTTGAAAAGATCTTCACTGACCTCGCCCCCCGTAAGAGTCATAAGGGCCTCTTTACGCTCCTCGCCGTCCAAACAGTCCATAAAGGCGGCGGCGCCGTCAAGCCTGTCGGTGAGCCTTTCCCTGAAGGCCTCTCCCTTTTTGGCTACCTCTAAAAGGGCTGCCTTTTTTGACGGATAACCAAAGACGTCCTCCTCACTTAAGGCAAGCGGCGACTTGCCGAAGATCGCCGTGAAATAATCTATAATACGGCTTTTGGCGCATTCCTTACCGCCAAGGTCTGTCATAGGGTAAGATAAGATAAGCTTTTTATTAAAGCTCATTAAGGCGGAGGCGATATTTTCCCTTTCACGAAGGTTAACGATTTCAAGTTTTGGCTCGATAATCAACCTATAGCCGTCCATTTTAATAAGATCGCGGTCGTTTAAAAGAGCCACGTCCTGCCTGTATTTTGGCACGTCTGAGGTAAGCCCCACGCCAAAAACCACGGCGGAATCGTTCATCCTGCCGTCCGAATAATCACAGATATTTACGTTGTCAAAGTATTGCGGTATGGAGGCAATCTCCACGGCGGACGCCGCCCCCATAAGTATATTTTTAAGCTCGGTCAGGTCGACCACGGTGGAACCAAGGACCGACCTTACGTCCTCCAGCATGGTATAAAGCCCCTTTTTTGCCCCGTCGTTAAATTCGGCAAGGAAGCCGTCCCCCATTGCGGAAAGCCTTTGGCTTATGCCATCGACCCTTTCGTCAAACCCGAGGCCCTCAAGGATGCTTAGCATGACGTCCACAAACTCACAAACCGCCGCCTTTTTGGGAAGCTTATTATATACGTCCATTATCTTCCCCCTGACGCTTTCGGCGATCATATCCTCAAACGGAAGCTTGATCGTGCGCCTTGAAAGGGCTTTTTCCTTGACGTATTTTTCAAAGGTGGAGGCCTCCTCGTCGCCGACAAAGTAGCCGCACTTTACGGTTTCGATAAGACTTTCCGGCAAAAGATTGAGCCTTTTTATATCAATAAGTCCGCCTATAAGCCCGTTAACGCCATGTTTGTCAAGCCCCTCGGTCTTATTTATAAAGTAGCGCACCTCGCAATTGTCAAGGCATTGCGCCAAGATCGGGCCGTAGGTATCCACCGACGGACAAAGGACGGTAAAGTCCCTGTATCTTAGCCCATCCTCAACGACCATGCGCCTTATCCGTGCGGCAACCTGCTCGCATTCGGTCTTAAGGTCCGGGCAGGAATACACCTCGATAAGATCGCTGTTTTTTGGCTGCCCGGTAAAGGCAATGGGGTTAAACATCCCCCTTGAAATTGCAGTTATCTCCCACGGCAGGCGGCCCTCAAGACGAACGACCCTTGCGCTTTTGAAAAGCTCGCTGATCTTATTGACGCTTTCGTTGGTAAAGCACTCGTACGGGCCGGAAGCAAACACGAAATCCACCGAGGCCGCCCTTGAAAGGGCCTTGACTATTTCAAGGGTCTGTCTGGTAAATGACTGTATGCCTGAAATAATAACCCTCGCACCCTTAAGCCCCTCGTCCTCCTTGACGGCTGCAGGCATAAGGGACAAAAATCCTCCCTCATCGGTAAGAGAGCTTTCCTTTAAAAACTTCTCGTAGGCCCCGTAAATGGTCGCCACGTCCCCAAGCTTGGTTTTAAGGGCGCCGCCCTCCTCTTTTATGACCCTGTAAAGGTCCTCCGGTGTAACCATGGCCGATTTAAGCTGCGAGATAAGCTCGTACACGTCGCGGGGCACGTTAAAGGCGTTGGGCTTTATCCTGACGAGGCAATCTGACAGCTCACCCATAAGCTTTCTTATAAGAAGCGCGCCCTGGGCCTTGGATAAATATTTATCAACCTTGACCCTCTTTGACAGGTAGCGGGAAAAGCTCGTTACGTCCACGTTAAAGGTGCCGCCCGTTGCCTTTGCAATGGCGGTTTCGTAGGAAAGGCTTGATTTGCTTTCGCAAAATACCAGTATGGGCGAATCGGGATCCCTAGGCATACCCTTGACAAGGTCGGCCGTTATGGTCACGCAATCGGCTGCTTTTAAGGTGGTGTAAATGTTCATAAGTTAAGTATAGCATAAAATAGTCGACAATTTAAGTTTTTTTGACTAAATTATTTGCTTTTAATTAAAAAAGTGTGGTATTATTTGTATATACTTTAAAGGGACTATTATGAAAAGATATATCAAGTTAATTTCTTTATTGACAGTTTTACTTATCTGCCTTGCTACGGCAACGGCT
>JAFWAM010000144.1 GCA_017507595.1 Clostridia bacterium | reverse complement strand
TGGCAGGTTTTAAAAAAGGCCACCTGCAAGGAGGTTGGCTTTAAAAAACTTGCCTGCACGTCCTGTGGAAAAGTCCTCTACGAGGAGGATATCCCTCTTGTTGACCACGTCTTTGTCGGCGGGCATTGCGATTACTGTGGGTGCGAAAACCCCCTTGACGACGTGACCCTCGGCTTATACAACAGTACTTACGGATACGATTATCTCGGCACGATGGCGGACGGCGACAAGCTTCAGGCCGTTTACAGAAGAATGGACGAAAGGGTGAGGGCCTTTCATGAAAGCACCACCCTGTCCCCCGATAACTGTGAGGTTGGCACCGTAAATTACGCAGAGCTTGGCGTCACCACCGACCAGGCCATTGCCGTATGGAAGACTTACCGTGACGACAATCCGCTGTATTACTGGCTTTCATACGAGATAAAGTACACTTCCACTTATTTTATAATACTTTCCTACGAGGAGTACAAGTCGGCCCCGGTAAGACAGGCCGCAATAACGTCCCTTACCAACACGGTAAGCAGTATGTTCGTGGCGGCGGGCTCCGATCTTAGCGATTACGAATACGCCTTGAGCTTCCACGATCAGATCGCAGAAATGACCGATTACGCTTACGATGAAAACGGCAAACCCTCAATGGATCCACTTGCCCACTCCTGCATGGGGGTGTTTACGGGCACGGGGGCCGTGTGTGAGGGCTACGCCCACGCCTATCAGCTTTTACTTAACGCCGCCGGCATCGACAACGTTTTCGTAACGGGCTATTCGGCCTCACAGGATCATGCCTGGAACGCCGTTGAGCTTGACGGTAAATGGTTTTGGTGCGACGTTACCTGGGACGACACCCCCGAAATCGGCTGGGGTATAAGTCACAATTATTTTATGGTCAATTCCACCCAGCCCGTCGATTGGCGGGACGGCGGATGGGTATCTGCAGGCAAAAGCTTTTCAAAGACCCACGCGTGCAACCTGCCGTCGGGCAAGGGCGTAAGCTTTTTATACGGGCTTCCCTCCATATCGACGGACGTTTGGGGCGGCGCAGGGGCTTTAAGAAGCACCTTTACGGTTGACGGCCTTACCTACGGCGTCGTAGGGTTCAGGCGCGTTCAGCTGATAAACGCAGACCTTTCGGGGGATCTCGTTATTCCAGATACGGTAGAGTGGGGCGGTCAACGCTACAGGGTATCGTCGGTGGGCTGCTTTGATGAAAACGGCGTTATAAAATCTGGCAGCGTCATAACGGGCGCGCCGACGACCGTCACCATCGGCAAAAACCTTGAGTACGTCTGGGACGGGGCCCTTTCCTCACCCTATACGGTGGGCTTTTTCGTCGACGACGACAACACGGCCCTTTGCGATTACAGCGGCGCCCTCTTTACCAAGGGCCTTTACACCTTAATAGCTTATCCTGCCGCACGGGCAAACGAAGGATTTTCCATACCCGACGGCACCCACGACGTTGCTTATCTTGCCTTTGAAGGCTGTGAAAATTTAAAGACCCTGCACCTTGGGGCAGGGGTAAAATACGTGGGTACCCTCAACTGGGGCTACGGCTATCCCGTGGCGTATGACGCCAACAGACAAAACTCAGTAAGCCAAGGCGCCTTGGCAAGGATATATTATCAGATGGGCGGCAGTAAGGAGATTACCGTGTCCAAGGATAATCTTAATTTCGTCCTTGAGGGCGGCGCAATATATTCCGCCGACAAGACGGTATTTTACACTTTATCGGGGTACGTATCTCAAATTTCCTTACCAAAGGAGCTTAAAACCCTTGATCTTATCAATGGGGAAATAAACGGCCTTATGCTGGGTGATGGACTCAAGTCAATCTCCGTCGACGGCGAAAATCCTTATTATTTGTCAGAAGACGGCTTGCTTTATAATAAGGATAAAACCCTTCTCGTAACGGCCCCACCCGCCTTAAGCGGAACGGTAACCTTGGCCGGGAGCCTTGAGGAAATCGGCGTTTACGCCCTTGGCTACTGTCAAAAAATAACGGCAGTCGTCTTGCCTGCAAGCCTTCGCACCATAGGTAAAAACGCCTTTGTTTACGCCTTTAAGCTTGACTATCTGTTTTATTCGGGCAACGCCACCGATTTTGAGGCCGTAAAGATCGCTTCCGGTAACGATGGGCTTTCGGTTTATCTTTACAGTCCGGAAAGTCCCGATACGTCCGGCAGGTACTGGCGATACGTCCTTGGTGTGCCAACGCCTTGGACTTTATAAAGGCGGAAAGGCTTTGACTGCAAAAGTGAGAAAAAACTCAAAAAGTCGGCCTATAAGCCCGTTATCGCTATTTTTTCGCTAAAAAAATATAAAAATTTTATTAAAAAACCACTTAAAAGTCGCCATTTTTTGGTGGCTTTTATTTTTATAAAGTTGCACATAAAGATTGTATATTTTGTCGAAATATGTTATAATACGCCGTAGAATATATTATGAGGTAAGTTTGGGTCACTATGGAAGATAAATATTTCAGACGGTACCGCAACCTTGGCAGGGTAACTTTTTATTGCACCGTTGCCATTACGCTTGCTATACTTTTAAGCTCCTTTATGGGGCCGGGTTCATCGGGTAAGATCACCCGTTTTTTTGAGTCCATAGTTTTGTTTTTTCAGCCCGAGGCCGATATCGAGCATAACGTTTGCAGCGGTATAGAGGTTTCCTTAGTTGACGACAAGGGCGAATCAAAGCACTACGTCGGCAGCGTTTCCACCGTGGTCGTTACGCCTATCCCGGCCGATGCGGAAATCGGCGAGATCGTCCTTTCGTCGGGCAATCCGTCAATTGCCTCCGTCGAGGGGAATAAGGTATATTATCACACCTACGGCGTGGTTGACATAACCGTTTCCCTTAAGGACAACCCCACCATTGCAAAAACCGTTACCACCAGGTGTGAGGGCAAGGACCCTGTCGTTCAGCCGGAGCTTTCCGTGGACGCCTCCACCAAGTCGGTAAAGGTCGGCGGGCGCACTACCGTTAAAATTAACGGCAGCGTTATGTCGTCTGCCAAGGTACAGATCGTTGACGATCCCAACGGCTGCATCAAGGTTATCAGCAATAAATACATATTTGGTCTTAAGGCCGGCACGGCGACGGTAAATATCACCGTGGCAGGGAAGACCTTCGTGGAGGAGATAAAAATTTCCGACAACCCGGATTTCGTGCTGCCCCAAACGGTAAGCGTTTACGAGTCTATCACTGTCTGGCCGGGGGAACGAATTAACTATTCAAAGCTCATACAGGGCATCGACGAGGAAAAGGACTTTTATTTCACGTTGAAAATAGTTGACGGCTATCCTTCGGACGTTGTCAGCGTAAGCAGTGATAAAACCTACGTCACGGCCAAAAATATAGGCGCCACAAGGCTGCAGCTTACCTCTGTATTTAACCCCGATTGCTACGGCTTTATTGACATCAATGTAGTCCAACAGCCCCCGGAGGATATGATTATCGTGGGCGCTGAATACGTCAGCATTTACGGCAAAAACGACAGCTACACCTTGCGCGACCACAACGGCAGGGATATTTCCAACGACGCCATAACCTGGGAGATCGTCTCCGGAAAAGCCACCGTCGACGGTGAGGGCGTGGTTACCGTAAACGGCTTCAGAAAGGTCGTTATCCGCGCCACAACGGTTGTTGACGGCTTTACCATGGTTACCGAAAAAACGGTAAAAGTCCGCCTATATGACGATTTTTACGGCTTTATGAGAAAGATTGCAGGGCACTTTACCGTCTTTGCCGTCTTTGGGTTTGGCGTTCTCGCCACGACGACTATACTTATAAAGCGCAAGTGGCTTGTCCCCATAATAACCCTTGCTTACAACTTTGCCATAGCAGGCCTTTCAGAGGTCTTTCAGCTTCCGATTTTCGTTTCGGGCAGATGCTGCAGCTTTACCGACGTTTTGGTTGACTTTGGCGGCTCCTTAGTCGGCTGCTGCGCCTTTACGGCCGTGTTTGCAATCTTTATTGCGGTCCTTGCACTGATACTTAAAAAGGATAAATTCAAGGCCTTCGTACGGGCCGCAAGGGCAATTTCCCTTAAGGACGTATTTATAAACAGAAAACCCTAAAAACGCTCTAAAACCATTTAAAGGTCTTTTTTGATAAATAAAAGGTGTAAAGCCAAGGGCTTTATGCCTTTTGTTTTATTGTTTGGCTAATTTTAATGCGGCTGGACACTGTGTGTTGCGCAAAACGACCTGCCGTAAACGATGACGGGTCCACGGTCAGGGGGGGCAGTATGATAAAAATCGCAAAAAAGGGGAGGGAATATAGAAAAATAAGTGGCGCGTGCTTGACGCACGCGTGACCATATATTATAATATAATAGGAATTTTGGGGCGAAAATGCCCTTAAAAAAGGGTGTTGGATACCATATTTTGTGCCCAAAAAAAATAGTCGCCACAATTAAAAAGTTTTTTAAAAAAC
>JAFWAM010000143.1 GCA_017507595.1 Clostridia bacterium | reverse complement strand
GCAAGGTATATCAAGTACCTTAATATGGAAACCGAAACGGGGCTTCCCGCAGTCGTTAAGGTTTTAAACGTGGAGGAGTTCACCGACGCCTTCGGTAAGACCAGCAAGCTTTACAAGGTCAAGATAGACACCTACAGGGGGAATTCCGCCTTTACCATGACCGTCACGGCAGAGCAGTACAAGGACATCCAGGCCTGGCAGGACAAAAACGGCGTGCAGGTGATCCTTCCCCGTATCCGCACCCAAAGCGCCCTTCAGGACCTTGGTAAGACCATGGTGGAAATTGCCCAGATGAAGAACAAGGTAAGCATGGTTTCCACCGAGCTTAACACCTGGTACGCCTGCGATAAGCAGGGCATACCCGTTCTCGATAAAAACGGCAATCTTCAGCCTGCTTACTTTACGGCAACCGAGTCCCGCGACGACTATGAAAGCGACACCCGTCTTGCATCGGACCCCGGTAAGGATAACCCGGCCTCAAGCGAAAGATATTCTTACGCGATGCGCTCCAAGGCGGGCAGTGGCGAAGGGTACAACTACACCATAAGGGTTTCATCCTACAACTACTTTATCTACACCTACGGGTACGAGCCTTCATTTATCTTCGGCACGGACGTAAAGGGGTATGATATTTTCTCAAGACTTGCAAACGGCGCAAGATTTTCATTTCTTCTTGCCATTACCATATCGGCCATCAACCTGACCATCGGCGCAATCTACGGCGCCATTGAAGGCTACTACGGTGGGGCAACGGATATGATCATGGAAAGGATATCGGATATTTTAAACGGTATTCCCTTTACGGTCGTTACCATATTGTTCCAGCTTCACCTGGCGGGCAAGGTGGGGGTCGTACCTTCACTTTTGTTTGCCTTCGTCATGACGGGGTGGATAGGCATGGCAAGCCGAGTGCGCATGCAGTTTTACAGGTTTAAAAATCAGGAGTACATCCTTGCCGCAAGAACTCTTGGCGCCAAGGACTTCCGTCTGATGTTCAAGCATATCTTCCCCAACTCGCTGGGGACTATTATAACGGGCTCCGTACTGGTAATACCGGGGGTTATCTTCAGCGAAACGTCCCTTACCTATCTTAACATCGTTAATCTTGACTCAACCACCATGTCCTCGGTTGGCTCAATGCTTTCAACGGGCCAGGCGGCAATGCTTGCGGGCTATCCCCACGCCCTTGTCTTCCCGGCGCTGTTTATTTCACTTCTCATGATCAGCTTTAACTTATTCGGCAACGGGTTAAGGGATGCCTTCAATCCATCGTTGCGCGGTGCGGAGGGTTAATTATGGAAAAGAAATTAGAATGTAAAAATCTGGTCATATCCTTCCGTACGGACAACGGTAAGGTTCAGGCCGTAAGAAACGTCAGCTTTGACCTTTATAAGGGCGAAACCCTGGCAATAGTAGGGGAATCGGGCTCCGGCAAGTCGGTTACCAACCGTGCCATTATGGGCATTCTGGCACCCAACGCCATCGTTGAGGGCGGTCAGATAGTTTACGACGGGCAGGATCTGTTGAAGATCTCTGAAGAGGACTTCCACAAGATCCGCGGCGACAAGATCGCCATGATCTTCCAGGACCCAATGTCAAGCCTTAACCCCATTATGAAGATAGGCCGTCAGCTTACCGAGGCAATGCTTTTAAAGTCGAAGGCCTCTATGAAAAGCGCAAGGCGTGACTTTAACGAAAAGCTTAAGCTTTTAAATCTTTCCATGGACGAGGCCATGGGCGAGGGTAGTCGTGAGGCCAATAAGGAAGCCTGCCATACCTTTGACCTTTTCTGCATTAAAAGCACCAAGCTTGAGGGGGCTTATAACGAAATTCACCGCCACGGTGAGGAGCTTATCTTAGATATAGAAAACTTCCTTTTCCTTGTGGAAAAGAAGCAAAAGGTTGACCCGAAGAGGAGTATTTCGGCCTTCGTTAAGGGCTTTAAGGGGTGCACACATCCCGATATAGTCGTCATGGACGAGGAAAACGTCGCTTTGACAAACGCCCTGACTTTAGACGCTTTAAGCGTTAAGGGTGGGGCTGTTCCCGAAGACTGTATCGAAAGGCTTAAGGAGCTTAAGTCACGCCTTTGCACCGCCCTTGAAAGGCAAAAGCCCAATTACTTTACCCTTGGGTACTACATGCTTAAAAACCCGACGGCAAACGTTGACGATATGCCCATTGAGGAGCTTACCTCAATGACAAGAAGGTATCTTGACGAAAACTTTATGCTTGCCTTTATATCTTCGGCGGAAAGGGCCCTTAAGCTAAGCTTTGAAAAGTCCCTTGACAAAAAGGCCGGCGTTATTAGTGAAATCGACAGGGCAATAGAGTTTTTCGGCGGCGAAAATTTAGACAAAAAGGCCGCTTACGGGCTTATAGACCAACTTTCAGACAAGGTCTGGGACGGGATAGACAAGCTTGCCATCCACAAAAGCAGTGTGGAATACACCTTTAAAACGACCATTAAAAGCAGTCTTGACAAGTATTTTGACGCATGCCTGTCTAATCCAAAGGAGCAGGCAAGGTTTGACCGCCAGACGGAAAAATACCAGGCCCTTGTGGCCAAGGGTAAAAAGCCCGAGTGGAAGGTTATCCCCCTTGCGCTTATTGACCTTGACCTTGCAAAGTCAAACATCATTGCCGTTTTACAGGGGCTTAAGGGTAAATACGAAAAGGATTTAAGGGAAAAAGACGCCTTTGATCCCAAGGAAAGCGCGTTGGCCCTTATAGAGTATTTCAAGGAAAAGGCCAGCGCGGTAGTATATAAGGTTACCCGCAAGATGGCAAAGGCAAAGGCAATCAAGATCATGGACGAGGTAGGCATCCCCGACCCCGCCATCAGATACAACCAGTACCCCTTTGAATTTTCCGGCGGTATGCGCCAGCGTATCGTTATCGCCATCGCCCTTGCGGCAAACCCGGATATTCTTATTTGCGACGAGCCCACCACTGCCCTTGACGTAACAATCCAGTCACAGATCCTGGAGCTTATCAATAAGCTTAAGAAGGAGAGGGGGCTTACGGTTATTTTCATCACCCACGACCTTGGGGTCGTTGCCAACATGGCCGACCGCATTGCCGTTATGTATGCGGGCAAGATTGTTGAGTACGGCACGGCAGAGGACGTATTTTACGAGCCCCGCCACCCATACACCTGGGCACTTTTATCCTCAATGCCCGACCTTGATACGGACGACAAGCTTGATGCCATCCCCGGCACTCCGCCCAATATGATCTATCCCCCCAAGGGCGACGCCTTTGCGGCCCGTAACAAGTACGCAATGCAGATAGACTTTGAGGAGCAGCCGCCGATGTTCAAGGTGTCCGACACCCACTATGCGGCAACCTGGCTGCTTCACGAAAACGCACCAAAGATCGATCCGCCCAAGCAGGTTACCGACAGGATAAACAGAATGAAGCACTTACAGGAGGAGGCATAAAAAATGAAGAGAAATTTTGATAACGCCGAAACCTTGATAAGGGTTGAAAATCTCTGTCAGTTTTTCAAGATGGGGAAAAGGGAGCTTAAGGCTGTCAACAACGTCAGCTTTGACATTAAAAAGGGTGAGGTTTTCGGCCTGGTTGGCGAGTCTGGCTGCGGTAAGACCACCACGGGCAGGACCATCATCAAGCTTTACAACGCAACAAGCGGCAACGTTTACTTTAAGGGTAGGCGTATCGTCGCCGGTACCAGGGTGTATAAGGACAATATCGCCGCCGAGCGCAAAAAGCTTAAGGAGGCCATCGCCGCTTTAGACAAGACCGACCCAAGCTACAAGCAGACGGTGGCAAGCCTTACGAAAAAAGCCGACGAATATATCGCCGCCCAAAAGGAAGAGATCAAAAAGGCAAATTACGACCAGAAAAACTGCGATAAGGAATATATCAAGCAGAACGTGGCTGACCTTAAGGCTGAGTACGCCCGTATGACGGCGGCGGAGCCCGAGCGCGCTGAGGAGCTTAAGAAGGAGCTTTCCGTTAAGATTGCCGAGGCCAAGCGCAAAAAGTTGGTCACGCAGATCCAGATGATCTTCCAGGACCCGATTGCTTCCCTCGACCCACGTATGACCGTAAGGGAGATTATTTCCGAAGGGCTTATTATTCAGGGCGAAAGGGACAAAAAGGTCATTGACGAAAAGGTCTTTGAAATGCTTGAGCTTGTAGGCCTCGTCCGTGAGCACGCAGGGCGCTACCCCCACGAGTTCTCCGGCGGACAGCGCCAGCGTATAGGCGTTGCCAGGTCTATTATCATGAATCCTGAAATGATCATTGCAGACGAGCCCGTTTCGGCCCTTGACGTGTCCATTCAGGCCCAGGTAATAAACCTTTTGAACGAGCTTCGTGAAAAGATGGGGCTTACTATCTTATTCGTTGCCCACGACCTTTCGGTCGTCAAGTATTTTTCCGACCGCATAGGCGTAATGTACTTTGGCAACCTGGTAGAGCTTGCCTCCTCTGACGAGCTTTTCAAAAATCCCTTACACCCATACACGAAATCATTGCTTTCGGCAATACCTCTTCCCGACCCCAATTACGAAAAGCGTCGCAAGAGGATAGTATATAGCCCCTTGGCAGAGCACGATTATTCGGTTGACGGCCCCACCATGCGTGAGGTTGCGCCCGGTCACTTCGTCTTCTGCAATCAGGAGGAGTTTGAAAAATACAAAAAACAGCTTAACGGATAACATGGAAAATAAGTCGACCATTATAAAATATTCGGTATCGTCGGTCATAGGGCTGATCTTCGTCCTGACCTACGTTATACTCAATCATATTTTTACCGCCCCCACCGCAAAGGACGTGTTTAAAATCCTTACCGACGGATTTTTTATCCCCGGCGTACTGTTTTTGGGCGTCGGTGGCATAAGCTACGTCACAAGAGAGGGCGCCTTTGACGGAATAGGGTATGCGTTTTCCTCCATCTTCGTCACTAAAAACTGGTCGTCAAGAAGGTTTAAGGACAGGGAAACTTACGCCCAGTATAAGGAAAGGAAGGCAGGAAAAAGAACGGTGCTTGCATTTTTGCTCCACGTGGGCGGAATAATGTTTATACTTTCAATGGTCTGTTTGCTTATATACAATCTTGTTTAGTAAAGGGGACGGCAAAGGTGCGTTCAGGGCAAAAGTCGGCCAATAGGTCGGTTTTTAAAGGTTTTTTACTTTTTTCAGCACTGAAATTATCGCCTAAGCCTCGCCAAGAATAAAAAGGACAGCGCTTTAGCGTGTTATCCTTAACGGAGAACACGCTAAAACTAAGGTTGCCCTTATGGGCAAGTGAAGTTTACTTCGTAAGTGAAGTTATCCTGCAGATAGTGAAGTTTTGCCTTTGGCAAAGTGGGCAAACTTAACTTCACTGCGAGATCCTGTGAGCAACTTCATTGTGCGTAGCACAACTTCACTTTCGCAGTAGCGAAAACTTCACTAACAGAAAAAGAGCAGACACATAAGGTCTTTTCCCCCTTGCGTGTTTGCTCTTTCTGCTTGTATAAGGGTTTGGGCTTAGCCCATTTGCATTTGACCAGTCAAATGCGATGCTCGCACTTAACGGTGTTTTCCAAATTCTCCGCTAAGAGCATCACGCTTTTTAATAGGCGCTGTTTTTTTCTTCCCTTTGTTGCAAAGAGGGCCGAGTTGTGGTACAATATATAAAAATGGGAGAAATTCAATAAATGGGCTACGACAATATAATTTTCGATTTATACGGCACCTTGGTGGACGTCCTTACGGATGAAAGCCTCCCCGCCGTATGGGAGGAGACCTCAGGCTTTATGACGGCCATGGGGGCGCCCATTACCGATGAGGAGCTTAAGTCAAGATACTTTGCCATATTAAGCGAGGACGTTAAAAGTAAGGGTGAGTTTTACGAGCCCGATCTATATACGACCTTCAAGGCCATTTACGGTGAAAGGGGGATAGTGGCGGATAAAAAGCTTATTGAAAAGACGGGGGTGGTCTTCCGCAAGGCGTCGACACTTTTATTAAAGGCTTACGACGGGGTGTTGGATGGACTTAAGACGCTCAGGTCGGCGGGTAAAAGGATAATACTTTTATCCAACGCCCAATGGGTGTTTACCCGTTACGAGCTGGAGCTTTTAAACCTTAATAACGCCTTTGACAAAACGTATATATCATCCTGCTGTGGAGTAAAAAAGCCGTCCAAGGAGTTTTTTATGATGCCCATTAAGGAGCTTTCTTTGGATATATCAAGGACCGTAATGGTTGGGAACGACGGCACCTGTGACGTTTTGGGCGCCCAGTCGGTGGGCCTTGACACCATATACTTTAAGACGGCAACCTCCCCGGATAAAGAGATGCCGCCGGCCACGTATTGCTTTAGCAAGCAGGATATGAAAGGTGCTTTGAAAATAATTTTAAAATAACAAAAAAGTGGCGATAACAGGCTTATATCGTCACTTTTTATTAGTAATAAAAAAGGATAACGGGTTTTCCGTTATCCTTTTGATTTTGGTTAAGCTGTTTCGTAAACGACCTCAACGCCGGTTACGTAAGCGGTGGTGGTGCCGTTATGGGTGATAACAAGATCGTTGGTGGAGTTCCACTCGATGGTGATGGTAAGATCCTCTGCGTTCTTGGTGAAGGTAAGGCCGTTATTGGCAAGGGCTTTTTCAAGGTTGTTAAGCTGTGTGTCGTTGTATGCGCTGATGGCAACAGTCTTGATCATAGCGCCCTTTTTGTTCTGAACGGTAAGGGTGTTCTGCTTCTTAAGCTGCATGTAATCCTTTGACGTCGTGTAAAGGGTAAAGGTTGATTTTGCCTTTGCGATAACTACTGCAAAGTCGTCGTTTGCCCACGTCCAGGAGGTCTTGTCATCTGTTAAGATGCCGCCGGCAACAGGGTTGGTCTTTACAACGATGTTGGAAATTTTTAAGTTTAAGTTCCAGTTGCAACGGTCGCAGATGTTGTCCAAATTAAGGTCTTCGTGGCCTAAAGCAGGTGTGCCTACGGCAAGGCAGGGGCAGGTGGACTGCTCGGTGCAGGTAGGTTCGCTGAAGGTATGTGTGTGCTTTAATACGGTGACCTGACCGCCTTCGATCTTTGCTTTAACGTTTGTAGGCGTTCCGGTGTTTTTTGAAGGCTTGCCGTAAACCTGAATAACGTCGCCGAGGCAGATCTTATAATCGTTCCAGGATGCGTAAGCAAGGCCGTCTGCCTTTTTGGGAAGTCTTACCAAAAGGGTGTCGCCAACTTCGTCTGTGATTACGAAGATACCGCTTGTTGCGTTTGTGACCTCGGTAACGGTGCCTTCAACGTAATAGTTGCTGTTTAAGGATACGATGATCATGGCGTTTGCCGTGAAAAGTGAGATCTTGCTGTCGCCTGCGGGGAGGATCCTCTTTGTGCAGCCCTCGTAGTCGCAGGTGATGTCAAGGTTTGCGTCAACGTGGGGGATGGTTGGGGTTTCGTCGCCAACGTAGCTGTCACCGCAGTGGCAGGTGTAGGTGGTGAAGCCTGCTTCCCTGCAGGTGGGCTCGGTTACTACTGCTTCGTAATCGTGGCCGGTTGCTTCAACCTCGTCACCGACGTAGGTATCGCCGCAGTGGCAGGTATATGTCGTAAAGCCGCCGGTTAAGCAGGTGGGGGCGGTAACGACTGCTTCATAATCGTGGCCTGCTGCTTCAACCTCGTCACCGACGTAGGTGTCGCCACAGTGGCAGGTATACGTCGTAAAGCCGCCGGTTAAGCAGGTGGGGGCAGTTACAACGCCTTCATAATCGTGGCCGAGGGCTTCGCCGTAAGCGTGGCCGCATCTTTCGCAGACAGCAGCTTCCGTACAGGTGGCGGTGCCGCCGCGATGCTCACAGATGTCGGGGTCGGGACCCAATGGGGTGCAAGCGCAGAGAAGACTCATCATCGCAATAACTGCGAGAACGGAAATCTTAGCCAAGAATTTTTTCATTTTAAATCTCCTTGTGTAAAAATAATCAAGCGATAAGCATTGTAACAAATAACCAATCTTTAGTCAACCGAAAAAACTTCAAAAAACATCTTTTAAATAAGGTTAATTTTTTTTCCTTGAAAAAGGCCGTCTTTTTTGTTTTTTTGACTTCACTTGTCCGTAAAGCGCGCTCAAAAACGGTACGGCTTGTTTTTGAGGGGCGGTGTGGCGGGACTGCTCTGAAAAATGCGATAAAAATAAAAAAAGTCTTGACAAAGGGTCCTTGCGCGTTATATAATGATAAGGTATTTTTACAAAGGAGATTTATTATGAGCTCAACCGAAAAAGAAAACGTAGGTTTAGGTATTTTGGGCGCCTTTTTGTTTGCCCTTGTGGGTGGCGTCGTATGGTTTATTCTTTGGCAGGTAGGTTATTTGGCTTCAATCAGCGGCCTTGTCGGTGTAATTTGCGCAGTAAAGGGATACGGTCTTCTTGCAAAAACCAAACGGGTGTCTGTGGCGTGTATCGTAAGTGCGGCAGTTTCCACTATCGTTGTTATCCTTCTTGCATGGTATCTTTGCGCGGCCTTTGACTTATACAAGGCTTTTGAAGGCGGCATAGGCTTTTTCGACGCCGTTATTAACCTGCCCACCCTTTTTGCTGAAAACAGTGAAATTTTAATTGGCTATCTTAAAGACCTTGGTCTTGGTCTTTTGTTTGCCGTCGTTGGCGGCGGTGCGGTTGTTTCTTCAATTATAAAGAAGCAACACCAGCAGGACGAAGCTGAAGCAAGGGCTGAAGTTGAAAACAAGCAAGATAACTAAAATCTTAAAAAATCCGCCTATAAGTCGGTTAAACGGCGTTTTTATGGCGGAAATAACTTAAAAACAGCTTAAAAAGCCTGCCAAAATTTCTTGGCAGGCTTGATTTTTTTGTTTTTTTTGAGCCTCAGGATAAAAAGGGAAAAAACCTTCTTATGGCGCAAGGGAAAAACTTTATAAAAGTTTTATTGGTTTTATATTGACTATCCATTTTTGTTGTGGTACAATTAACTTTAGACTCAGTTTAAGGTGACACGACATGAAAGACAATTTTGGTTTTACACACAAAAGCGGCGTGTTTATGGCCGTTTCGGCACTTCCTTCACCCTACGGCATAGGCAGCTTCGGGGAGGAGTGCTTTAAATTTATAGACTTTTTATCGGAGGCCGGCCAAAGGGTTTGGCAGGTGCTTCCGCTAAATCCGACGGCGTATGGGGACTCTCCCTACCAAAGCCCGTCGGCCCTTGCGGGCAATCCTTATTTTATCGACCTTGAGGGGTTGAAAAACGATGGGCTTTTAACCGAGGACGACCTTAAAGAATGCCTTCACGATACGGAGGTAGTTGATTACGGCTGGCTTTTTGAAAACAGATACAAGGTTTTAAGAAAGGCCTTTTCTGCTTTTAACGGCGGGGAGGATTATTTTTGCTTTTTAGCCGAAAACGGATATTGGCTGGAGGACTACGCCCTGTTTATGGCGTTAAAGGTCAAAAACGGGTATCAAAGCTGGGACAGCTGGGAAGAAAAATACAAGGTGTTTTCATCTGCCAAGGCCCATAGAGAGGACCTGGAGGAGGAGATGGACTTCTGGCGGTTTTTGCAGTACAAGTTTTTCACCCAATGGCGCAAAATTTTGACATACGCCCATCAAAAAAACATACTTATCGTTGGTGATATGCCCATTTACGTTGCCTTTGACAGCGTTGACGTATGGGCCCGTCCCGATCAGTTTTTGCTTGACGAAAACCTTGCACCGACAATTGTTGCAGGCTGTCCGCCCGACGGATTTTCACCCGACGGTCAGCTTTGGGGCAACCCGATCTACGACTGGAAAAGGATGGCGGGCGAAGGCTTTTCCTGGTGGATAACCCGCGCAAGCCACAGCCTTAAGATGTACGATATTTTAAGGATAGATCACTTCAGGGGGTTTGCAGGATTTTACGCCGTACCCTTTGGTGAGGCTACCGCCCGTAACGGTGAGTGGCTTGAGGGCCCGGGCTATCCGCTTTTCAGCGCCATAGAAAAGGCCGTGCCCGATCTTAAGGTCATTGCGGAGGATCTTGGGCTTATTACCGAGGACGTAAGGCTTTTGATGAGGCAGACGGGCTTCCCCGGGATGAAGATGCTTCAGTTTGCGTTTTACGACGAGGATTCGGAATTTTTACCGAGGACTTATAAAACCCCCAACTGCGTGACCTATACGGGCACCCACGACAGCGACGCAACGGCCTACTGGGTGGAAAATTTGTCCGAAAAGACCCGTGGGACGTTTTTAAAGGAATGCCCCGTAGAGGAAGGCGTTCACCCCGTCGACGCCCTTATACTTTTTGCCCATAAAAGCATGGCAAACCTGTCTATGGTACCGTTAATCGACTATATGCGCCTTGGCAACGAGGCCCGTATGAACACCCCTGCAACGGCTTCCGGCAACTGGACGTGGAGGCTAAAGGGCGGGCAACTTAATAAGGAGCTTAAGGATCACGTATTAAATCTTACCCGTCTTGGGGGCAGGCTTTAAGCTTTTTTGGGGCAAGGCCCAAAGGTGATTTATGAAGGATTATTTTGGAAAAGACCTTTCGTCCGTAACAAAAAAGAAGCTTTTTCTTCTTGATATGGACGGCACTATATATAACGACAACAGCCTTTTAAGTGGGGCCGAGGATTTTTTAAAGGGCATTAAGAGGACCGGTGGGCGTTACGTGTTTATCACAAACAATTCCTCACGGTCGGTTAAGGATTACGTCTTAAAGCTTAAGGGCCTTGGGATTTTAACTGGCGAGGAGGAGTTTTTTACCTCCGCCCAGGCTTCGGCAAGGCTTTTAAGGGAAAAATTTTCAGACGGGCTGATTTACGCCCAGGGCACGAGGTCCTTTATTGAGGAGCTTAAGGGCTTTGGACTTAAGGTGACGGAGTCTTACGACCGGTCGGTTGCGGCGGTTATCGTGGGCTTTGATACGGAGCTTAATTTTGAAAAGCTGACAACTACCTGCCGTATTCTGACGGAGCTTGACCTGCCTTATTTTGCCACCAACCCCGACTGGGTGTGCCCGGTGGCCTTTGGTTTCGTGCCCGATTGCGGTTCCATGTGCTTTTCAATAGAAAAGGCAACGGGTAAGACCCCTACGTTTATCGGCAAGCCGTCGCCTGTCATGATACTTTCCGCCATGGAAAAATTTTCCGTCACGGCAAAGGACACGGTGGTTATCGGCGACAGGCTTTATACGGACGTTGCCTCCGGGGTAAACGCCGGCGTTGACACGATTTGCGTTTTGTCGGGGGAAGCAACCCTTGAGGACGTTGAAAAAAGCACCCATAAGCCCACTTACGTTATTGACAGTATAAAGGATATTATTTTTTAGATTCAGGAAGAATATATGATGTATGACGTTACGGTAATAGGCGGCGGCGTGGTTGGCGGTCTTATTTTGCGCCAGCTGACCAGATATAAGCTTTCAGTCTGCCTTTTAGAAAAAGAAAACGACCTTTCCATGGGTGCCAGCAGGGCTAACTCCGGCGTGGTCCACGGCGGCTTTGACGCGAAAGAAGGCACCTTAAAGGCCCGCTTCAACGTTGAAGGAAACAGGCTTATGGAAGGGGTCTGTGAGGAGCTTGGCGTTGGCTTTAAAAGAAACGGCTCACTTGTGGTTGCTTTTTCCGAGGAGGAAATACCAACGTTAGAAGAGCTTAAGGCCCGCGGCGAGAAAAACGGGGTGCCCGGACTTGAAATTTTATCAAGGGAAAGGCTTTTTGAGCTGGAGCCCAATATTGCGGACAGCGCCGTGGGGGCCTTATACGCGCCTACGGGCGGTCTTGTGTGCCCGTATAACCTTACCATTGCTGCCATCGGCAACGCAATGGACAACGGGGCGGAGGTCTTTACCGATTTTGAGGTGGTTTCCGCCCGAAAGGAGGATGACGGCTTTACGGTGACGGCCGCCGACGGCAGGCAGGTCAAAACCAAGCTGGTCGTCAATGCGGCAGGGCTTTTCAGCGGCGAGATAAGCAAAATTTTTGGCGACGGCACGATAAAGATCGGCGCAAGACGGGGCCAGTATATACTTCTTGACAGGGAAAGCGGCGACCACGTGAAAATGACCATCTTTAAAACGCCCACAAAGGCGGGCAAGGGGGTTTTGGTGCTTCCCACCGTTGACGGAAATCTTCTGATAGGCCCAACGTCGGAGGAGCTTTCCGCCCCCTCCACCGAAACCACGAGAGAGGGGCTTGAGGAGGTAATAAAAAAGGCCTCCTCAATGTGTCGCAATCTGCCGCTTCATAACACCATAACGTCCTTTTCAGGGATAAGGGCGT
>JAFWAM010000142.1 GCA_017507595.1 Clostridia bacterium | reverse complement strand
GTTGTAATTAATATATTATTGTGGTATTATATTGGGGTACGCTTGGGGTACGAATAATTTTCGCAGGTGAAAAATGTTTGCAAAACTGAAAAATCTTTTCGGGGATAAGGCCTTTAACAAGCTGCTTATTGCAATAGCCGTCCCCATTGTAATACAAAACGGCGTTACCAACCTTGTGAACCTTCTTGACAACATTATGATCGGTCAGGTGGGTACGGAGGAAATGAGCAGCGTCGCCATCGTCAACCAGCTTTTCTTCGTATTTAACATCTGTATCTTTGGCGGAATCTCCGGTGCGGGCATCTTTACGGCCCAGTTCTTCGGACGCGGCGATGCGGATAATATGAGAAGCACCGTGCGCTATAAGATATGGATATCCCTTATCGTAACAGTGCTTTTTATCGGCGCGTTTTTACTGTTTGGGGAAAAGCTTATCTCACTTTATATCACCGAGGACGGCAAGACCGACCCCATAAAGACCATGGCCCTTGCAAAGGACTATCTGAAAGTCGCCGTCATACAGATGCCGTTTTTTGCCATTTCGCAGATCTACGCCGGCACCTTAAGGGAAAGCGGCGAAACCAAGGTCCCCATGATCGCCAGCGTTTGCGCCCTTTTAGTTAACCTTGTCGGTAACTATATCTTGATTTTCGGCCACCTCGGTGCCCCCGCCCTGGGGGTTGTGGGGGCCGCCGTCGCCACGGTATGCTCAAGGGTTGTGGAGGCTACCGTCGTCATCGTCTATACCCACGTAAAGCAAGACAGGCATCAGGCCTTTAAGGGGCTTTACCGGTCACTGAGGGTACCTAAGGGGCTTCTTAAAAACATACTCAAAAAAGGCCTTCCCATACTGGCCAACGAGGCCTTCTGGTCGGCGGGCGTTGCGCTCCTTGCCCAGTCGTACTCCCTCCGCGGTCTTGACGTAGTGGCGGCGTATAACATCAACGCCACCATAACCAACCTGTTTTCCGTTGTCCTGCTGGCCATGGGCAGCTCGGTTTCCATCATTTTAGGAAACTACCTCGGCTCCGGCAGGAACGAGGAGGCAATCAAGATCCAGGGTAAGCTTTCAGCTATTTCCGTAATAGCATCCACCCTCCTTGCCATAGTGCTTGCGTTAACGTCAGGGCTTTTCCCGCTGATGTACAACACCACCGACGATGTAAGAAAGATCGCCTCAGCCTTTATGGTGATCTACGCCGTATTTATGCCCCTTAACGCTTACGTGTGCAGCGCATACTTTACCTTGCGCGCCGGAGGAAAGACCATTATCACCATGCTTTTTGACAGCGGATATCAATGCCTTATCTGCCTGCCGGTATCCTTCCTTTCCGTATTATTGACCGACATGAGTGCAACTATGGTCTACGCAATAGTTCAAGCCCTTTTGATCTTTAAGACCATCGGTGGTGCCGTGCTTATTAAAAAGCGCATCTGGATACACAACCTGACAGAGCTTAAATAGTCAAATAACAAAAAAATAAAGCCGCCCAAGGTGATTTTTCGTAAAAAACCTACGATAATCGACCTATAGGCGGCTTTTTTATTGATTTTTAAAGCAAGACGACGCCCAGCACCGCAGAGATGACAATGATAAGTATGGGCGAAAGATTTTTCTTTTTCCACCGCTTATAGCCAAAGGCAAGCCCCGCAATGACCACTGTGATTATCAGCGCAGAAAGGCTGAAGCCGGAAAACGACAGACCTTCGATATTGGGAAGAACGTTTGAAAGCATTAAGGTCGCACCCGTGGCGAGGATCATTCCGCAAATGACGGGCTTCATTCCGTTTAAGGCCCAGCGGACGCCCTTGTATTTTAAAAAGTTTTTTAAAAGCCCCGCAATGATCAGTATGATTATAACCGAAGGCGTTATAGTGCCAAGGGTTGCCAGGATCGAGCCAAGTATCCCACCCTGCGTACTGCCAACGTAGGTTGCCATATTGACGGCAATGGGGCCGGGGGTGGATTCGGCAATGGCAAGGAAGTTTACAAACTCAGTCTCAGTAAGCCAGCCGTTTTTTAAAGTTTCCTCCAGCATAAGGGGTAGCATGCCGTAGCCGCCGCCAAAGGAAAACAGCCCTATTTTAAAGAAGGTTATAAATAATTTGAAAAGCATCAGGCGTCGCCCTCCTTGGACTCTTCTGCGTCAGAAGAGGGCTTCGTATTTTCTAAATCTCCGCCTATAGGCCCATTATCGACGGGTTTTTTTCTTTCAAAGTAAAAGATGATCCCAAGCACCGCACCCACGATAACAAAGTATATGGTGGAAATTTTCAGGTTAAAGAAGTTGACCACCATCAAAAGCGCAAAGCTTGCGCCAAGTAAAACGAAGGATATGACGTTCTTCTTTACGTTTTTGATAAGCTTGATGCCCGCCATAACGATAAGCACCGACACACCGCACTGAATGCCCTTAAACGCCTTTTGCACGATGGGGTACTCCATAAGGTTTGACAGGAAAAGTGAAATTACGTAAATAATAATAAGGGACGGCAGACATACCCCTATGCTTGCAAAAATCGAGCCCAAAACCCCTGCCCTTCTGTACCCGATATAAGTCGCGCTGTTGATGGCAATGGGCCCGGGGGTGGATTCGGCAATGGCAACCAGGTCGGAAAACTCCTCAGAGGAGATAAAGCCCTTTTTTTCCACGATCTCGTGACTGATGACAGAGATCATGGCGTAGCCGCCACCAAAGGTAAACAAGCCTATCTTGAAAAATATTAAGAATAGTTCCAAACAGTCTTTAAGCCTTTTCATAATAATTTATTATACTTTAAACGCCGAAAAAAAGCAATGGTTTTTTAAGGGTTTAAAGGCTTATTGCGGGAATTGTTACCCCATAAAAAAGGCGTTTTTTGATTTTTTCGATAAAAAGTCCGCCTATAGGTCGGTTATCGGCAGTTTTTGTCTTTGTCAACGTCAACGATCCTTTCATTAAGACCGCCCCTTTGCAAAAGGTAAGTCAGCCTTTCCGGTGGCAGCGTGGAAAGGGGCGTGCCTTCTTTTGTGTACACTGTGACGGATAAAAGCTCACCATCGCGACGAAGCAGTAAAACGTCCCTTACGGTGACGTCCTCGTCGGCGGCCACGTGACGGATAAAAAGGGGCTTTTTTAAAGGCGCGAAATTTATAAATGAGGCTATCCTTACGTACTCGGCATCCCGTGAAACGAAGACGTTGCCGAAAAGTATAAACAGGCCGAAAAACAGGATGGACAAATTGATCGCGGTGAAAATCGAGTAAATAAACAGGCATATTACCGCCGCCGCGAGGATTACGCCAAGGATACGGCTTATCCGCCTTGCCTTTTTGCGCCCAAGCCACATGGAAGCCGCCGCCGTAACCACCCTGCCCCCATCCAATGGGTATGCGGGCAATAAATTTACCGCCGCAAGGCTGAGGTTTGCGACCACGACCAGCTCGGTATAGGGATAGGCGGTGGGGACAAGCCACCAAAGGCTTACGAAAAGCCCTGCTATCATTAAGCTTAAAAGAGGGCCGGACAGGGCGATCTTTATTTCGTCACGGTAATCCATTTCCACGTTGTCCCCTTTTATGACTGCGCCGTAGGGCATCAGGACGACCCTTTTCAGCCTGTAGCCAAGACGGTCTGCGGTGATAGCGTGGCCAAGCTCGTGTATTAGAGCTGAGATCGTAAAAATCAAAAAAGAAAATACTTTGCCCTTAACGGCAAAGTATAATCCGAAAATAACAAATAAGGGATGGACTGTAAATTTTATTCTTCCCATACCACCTTACCGCTGTCGATCGTATAGTCGGAAATAAGGTTGTTTCCGTCGTACATTGCGACCTCAACGCCCCCCGAAAGTGAATAGCAAACGGGGCTTGAGGTGAAAATCTCGTCACCGACGTTAAAGTAAACGTAATCTGCGCCTGAGATCACCGTTTTGTATAAATCGCTGTGGCAAACGGTTACGGTGTATTTATCCCCTACCGCCTCAACGCTGTCGACCCGTCCGTTGCAGGGGCTGTAAATTGCGCCTACGCCGTCAATGCTCATAACGCCGCCGTCAACGGTTATCTCACCCTTTGTGGGGAGGGTCGGCGAAAAAGCAAGATAAACGCGCATATCCTTTTGAAGGGAATCTGAAGCAAATATGGCCCTGAAGGCCTGATTGATGCCGCTGTCCTTCCAGAAAACCGAGGTAAACAAAATACCGACCGAAAGCACGATGATGGCCGTTATCTGGACGGCAATAAGATCAAGCTTGCGCTTCTTTCTTGCGGCGGCGTGGCCGTCACCCTCCAGGGCGGAAAGTGCCGGCTTTAAATTGGTTTCCTCAACCACGTCTTGCCGGGAAGATGGGCTGTTTTCGCCTTCACAAGGACTTGATCCGCCAACATTTTCCTGAGATAACGGGCTTATAGGCCCACTTTTATCTTCGATTGGCTTTTGAACGTCTTTTAAGATATCTCTGTTTGCGCGGCGCAAAAACCAACCCTTGCGGCGCTTTTTTGCGGGCTTTACCTCCTCGGTAACCGTGCAGGTGGAAATGGGGATTTCTATCATCTGGGCATATTCTTGACTTGACATAAAACACCTCTTTTTTTGTTGTCTGAAATAATGTATGCCCGAAAAACAAAAAAAAGACGTGATAAAAGGTTACCACGTCAAAATATTTTGATTAAATTACTGTCCGCTTATTTCCTTAAGCTTTTCCTCGCGGAAGATCTTATGGTTTTTCTTGACGAAGATTGCCGGGATGATCATAAGAAGGGCCGCAATTGCCGCAAACAGGAAAAGCTCAAACGGGTAAACCACGTCACCTGCGTGATAGCTGCCGAAATCAACTTCCGTTATCTTGCCAAAGCCGTCGACGATAAGTGGGCTGACGATGGCAGATATGACCATTGGCATGGTTACGCAAATAATGATCTTGACCCCCTGGAAGTGTCCGCTTTTGCCGCGAGGTATGTAATCCCTTGCCGACGCCGTGAAAAGCCCTGCTGCAAGAAGTGAAGCCGACTCAACCATGGTGCCGCCGATACAAAACAGGGCGAACCTCGCGCCGAAGCTTGCACCGAAGAACTTGATGGAATACACTATAAGCCCACCCAAAAAGCCGCTTATTACCAAAGGGTAAAAGAATTTGTCCTTGCCGTACTTGTCCATAAGCTTACCAACGATAACCGCAATGGTTGCAGAGGCCAAAATAACTACCACAAGGGGCGGCACGAAATCCTCAAGGCCTATGGTGTACTGGATAAGCATTATCATTTCGGGCTGCCAAAGCTGCATGGAAAGCCCCGAAAAAAGCATACCAAGATAGCACACGTAAATCATCTTGTTCTGCTTAATGGTGGACGGCAGGAAGCCGTGCATGGTTTCCTTAAAGGACATACGGGCGCTGTCCCGTACGATGGTTGGGCTATCCCTGAAGACGAATATACCGACTATGCCCGCAATAACGGTCACACCGCCGATAATAAGGAAAAAGGTTGTCCAGTTGCCGGCCTCGGTCATGGCGCTGAAGCCGACCAGAACCACGATAAGGGCAACCACGGGGAAAATCGATAAAACGGTGTCAACGAAGCCGCGGTTTGTGATGTTGGTGATGTCGGAAATCCATGCTGAAAACGCCGCGTCGTTGGCAACTGACCCAAAGAAGGTCATAAAGCAGTCCATTATAACGAAGATGCTTACGATAAGCCAGATCTTGTCAAACTCCGGAGAGAAGGCGTTGTTGCCAAAGATGGCAAAGGCGGCCGTTATGGCACCCCAGATCACGTAGCCGTAGCAAATAAAGGGACGACGCTTGCCGACGCGGTCACTCATGGCGCCGCCAAGGATGGTTGCAATGGCGGCAACTATTGCTGAAGCCGCAACCGTTGCAGAGGTCGCGCGGACGTCAGTCGTTATCTGCTTTTGGATAAAGGTTGAAAAATAAACGTTTTCAACGACCCACGCAAGCTGACCGATAAGCCCGAATAAAAATATCATTGACCAGACTCTTCCGCCAAGGGGCGTTGACTTGTTGACCTTTGTGCTCTTCATAAAATGCTCCTTGAAATGGACTTGTGTTAACGTATAAACGACTCGTTTATTTTACCATATATCATTAAACTTTTCAAGCGGAAAAGACAAATTCGTCACCAATAAATTGCAAATGTTTGACGAGGCTTTAGTTATGTGATACAATTTATTAGTAAATAAATTGATTTAAAGCCTTTTTGGG
>JAFWAM010000141.1 GCA_017507595.1 Clostridia bacterium | reverse complement strand
GCTTCATACCGTGGGAATAGTTGGCAATACGGTTCCCCAGCTCCTTAAGATCGAGCTTGAGCCTTCCGCAAAGATATCTGTAGTTTCTTACAAAATCCCCTTCCGACATGCGGTAAATGCTTGCAACGAACTCAAGATAGTCGTAGCCGGACATGACCTCGTAGCAGGAAGGCTCACTGGCGACGTAACCAAAATTATTTTTGGCGTCAAGTGGGTCCTGCTGAATGTCAAAGCCGTCAACGATAATCTGTCCGCTGTCAAATTTTTTAGCCCCGATAACGCAATCAATGGTGGTTGACTTACCGATACCGTTGCGGCCGATAAAACCGAAAAGCTCACCCGAGTACACGTCGAGATTAAGACCCTTTAAAACCTTTTTCGTACCGTATGATTTGTGAAGGTCCTTTATCTGAATGGTGACCTTGCGATCGGACGTAGCCGCATCTTGTTGAGGGGCGGGGCTGTTATTCAGTTTATTCTGATTGTTGTTAATCATAATAATCTACCGATTTTTGCAAACCAAATTGCTTCGTTGTCCTCCCTGTCGGTGGTAAAGACGTATTCCGTCCCGCACCTTGAGCAGGTCATATGATTGTCGTCGTCACGCACGCCTTTAGCCTTACAAACGGGACAATATCTTGTATAAAGTGCCCTGTCCGCCGGGATAACGGACGTTTTGGAATCTATCCATTCGCCGACAAGCTGATCCTCGGTCTTGCGTTTTGTTAACGGACCGCCAAGCTTTTCAATGGGCTTAAGATCCCAAACGGATAAAACGTCAACCGTGTCGTAATCGCTGTAATTTGCCGCAATATTTGCCAAAGGATAGGCCGCAAGGCAAAGAAGATGCTTTTGAACGTAATTTTCCTTTAAGGAGCGGATAACGAAGCTGAAGCCGCCGTTATCGCGCAAAAGCTCCATATCGACGCGGAAAAGATCGCTGAAGAAGCGCCATTTCTTTTTCGCCCTGAAGGAGCCCGTACCGTCAAGCACAAATCCCCTTTCCTTAAACTGGCGAAGAAGGACGACCTTGTAAAAGGTCATAAAATCACGTTCCATAACGCCTTCGTTTTCATAGCTCATAAACTTGCGGTAAAAACGATAGCATTGGCTGTAAAGATTATCCTTTAACAGGATATTTGTTTTATTGATTTTTTTGGATATGGGTGGCGTTTGGGAAACCTCCTTATAAAAACGGGAGGATTTTACGTAAGATACCTTTCTTTTAAGAAGGTCTATCATCTGTAAAACCTTTAAGGAGTCAACGTCGTTAAGCGTAAGATCCTCGCCAAACTTAAAGCTTGGCATAATGGTGAGATAAAAATCACCGTACAAGGAAAGCTCCCTATCCAGAAGGTCCGTAAGAAGCACGATAAACTTATTTTCGTAAATAGCAAGCTCGTCAACGTGCTGGAAATAATATACCTCCTCAGGGATCATCTCCGTCCCGCGCTGCTTCCAGAACTGACTTGTCTTCATAACGCGGGTGAATTCCTCGTTGTTGAGCTGTTTTACCTGCTCGATACGGGCAACGATTTCCTCACGGCGGTTAGCAATGTGGGGATGCGTGATGATCGAAAGTATAATATTGAGAACGGTCGAGGCCTTTTTTAAAAATTCGTAATCGTTTTCAAAGGAGACCTTTTGTAAAGATTCCTGACCGAGGCGGTCGATATAGCTGTAAAATCTGCGGGCGGTCGTATAAGGCGTGCAGAAATCGCTTACCTGCGCAATATAATCTTGTAATGAAACCTTTTCGATGCTTCTCATAATAAAAGATTAATCCCTCCCTATCAGATTTGTTATCAGGCAATCGACTGCCCGTCAGTGGTTTTTTATTATAATGCTTTATAAAGCTTGTCAACAAGCTTTTCACAGCGAGGCATTGCCTTTGCGCCGTAAACGCTTGCGAGAAGATCCTTAAGATCCTTTAAGGCGCCCTTAACGTATTCTTCAAATCTGCCGTCAAGCTTGGAAATAAGCTTTTTAGCGAGCATGAAGTCAATGACCTCCTCCTTCTTGCCGCCGCAGGCAACGTATACGGGCACGATGGTTTCGAGCTGGTGAAGAATACGGTTACCGATGGCAAGATCAAAGGTATCGAATACGAAGGATAAAATCTTATTGAAGCTTTCGACGTCCTTCTGGCTGAGCTGGTTGTCACTAACAGCTTTTGCTTCTTCAAACAGTGATCTGAAGTGGGTTGCGGAAAGCATCATTGGGTTGCAGTTGCCGTCAGGTACGAAGGGCGTATTGAAGTTATCAAACTCAATGGTGATGGCACGGTCGTAAACCTTGTCGGTAATTGTAAACGTAGAGTCGTCCTTGTTGGCCGTACCGATAAAGT
>JAFWAM010000140.1 GCA_017507595.1 Clostridia bacterium | reverse complement strand
GATGATCACGCTATCCTGCGGGATCGTGGCCACCGTCTTTCCGGCTGCCCGGTACTCATAGTGGCAGGGTTCCGTGGTTTCGGTGCAGTCCATGGCGAGGGTGAGGATACCCCGGAGCGCATCCAGCACATTGAGGCTGTGCTGCAGCAGTCCGCCCTCGCAGCAGAGGTGGTATTTGGTGGAGGCGGGTGCCTTGTAGAAATCGCTCTTGCGGATGTAGGCCAGCAGCTTGTCCATGCCGGGGCGGTTGACCTTGGCTAGTTCGGCCTCGAACCGTGCGATGTTTTCCTGAATGTTCATAGTGTGTTGTCCTCCTTTAGTTCGTCTATCATCTTCCAGCGGAACCGCCGATCACAGGGAACCTTGCCCTGCATCTCTAAGCTGAACCGTAGGTCGAAATCGTGAATTGTGCGGCCATCGCTGTGGAAGGTCACCGGGGAGTCGAGATCCCATTTCATCATGAGCGCCCAAAGGTGGGGGTACTTCTTCCGAAGGATGCGGAGTGAGGCTATCGTCTGGTTATGGCAGAACCAGCACCCTCCACGGTCCGTTGTGGTGTAGATCGGTGAAAGCAGTTTGTTTTTGATGCACCACATATAGGCATCATCTTCCGTCCAGCCGAGTTTGGCCAGCGGCGCTTTTTTGTTCGTACCCGTCAATCGCTCCAAGCGCTCCGGCTCATCGGCGGCTATTCCGATATACTGAACCACAGAATTTGTGTTCGCCCCCTGCGGTGCGGGGCTTTCTTTCGTAGTCCACGTAGGTCTGGTTAAAGCCCACCCAGGACTCAAGGCCGCGAAGGTATTTACCGTGCTCGGGCAAGGCGCAGATTATATCAAGGACGCGCCTGTCAAGGAGCTTGAAGTCCCCTGTGTTTTCCGACAGCTGAGTGTTGGATACCTTGGACAAAAATTTGTAATACCCCTTGGCCGTGGATTTTTTAAAGGCGTTTTCGCCCTCCCTTGAGATGCGCCTGCCGTGGACCACGTGGAAGCCTTTTTTCCACTCCTCAACCATGAGGGGGATGACCTCGACAGGGTCCTGAAGGTCGCAGTCAAGCTCCACCGCGGCGTCGCCCGTTGCGGCGCGAAAGCCTGCGATAATTGCCGCTTGCTGACCGAAGTTTCTGGAAAAGCTTAAAACCTTGACGCGCTCGTCTTGGGAGGAAAGCTCCCTTAAAATTGAAAGGGTGCCGTCGTGGGAGCCGTCGTCAACGTAAATGATTTCGTAATCAAAATCCTCTTTATCCAAAACTGCCGTTGCGCTGAGGTAAAAGTCCCTTACGGTCTGGGCCTCGTTATAGCAAGGCACGATAAGACTAATCTTCATTATTATCCCCTTCGGCGGTGTCCGAAGCGCCCTCTTGCGAGGTCAAATCATCGGCTATAGGCCTGTTATCGTCGATTTTTACATTTGTAGGAGCAGTTTCGGGCTGAGTCGTTAAAGCGGCCTCGGTGGCGGCGATACAGTCGTCAACGACGGGAGAGTCCGCAGAAGCTTCAGGGGCCTCAACCAAAGGTGTAACGGTATCGTTGCCGTCTAAAGAGGAAGGGCCCTCCGCAGGCTTGTCCGTTTTGGGCTTGGAGATAATGGCGGGGCCCTCTACCACGGTATGGGGCTGAGGAGCCACCTCCTCGCGGCGTGGGTTTTTGCGGAAAACGAAGGTACGGCGGGTGGTGAAGTTGTAAACAAGGACCACGAAGGTCATGAATATCTTAACGATCCACTCGTTAATGCCGAGCCATCCGAAGAATAAAAGCATGCCGACCTCGTGCAAAATAAGGCCGCCCGTGCTGAAAAGGGCAAAGGTGATTATACCCTTTGCCGATCTGGCGAAGGTGCTTTCGTTGAACACGAACAGTATTGAAAACAAATAGTTTATCACAAGGCCAAAGATAAAACCAAGGCCTGTACCGACTATTGCCGCAAGGCCGGTGGGGTCCTCTGCCGAGCCAAAGAAAACGCTTATAAAGCTGTCGTAGCGGTCGGGCGCAAGCACGTACATGGTGATGCCCATGACTAAAAAGTCGAGTACGGTTGACACACCGCCGACAAGTAAAAATCTTGTTATTTCACCTAAAAGTGTTGGCTTTTGTATAAAGTCTTTAATCTTTCCCATACCTTTTTAAAACCTCTTAAGTGTGACCAAAAACCCAAAAAAGTGGGGCAATAGGTCGGTTAACGCCCGTTTCACGCGCGTAAGGGAATATTTTTGGCCCTTTAGGCCTTGTCAAAAACCTTTGAAAGGTCTTGAAGCATTTTTCTTATACCGATATGCTGAGGACAAGCCCTTTCACACTCGCCACAGCCGATACAGGCTGAGGCAGGGGCGCTACCGTTTCTTAAAACCTCGCCATAGTGCCAGTGGGGACGGTCGTGGTCGCCAAAGGTCAAAACGGCGTTATAGCCCTTGAAAACAGCCGGGATATTTATGCCCACGGGACAGCCCTTGACGCAGTATTTGCATTCGGTGCAAGGAACGGTTTTGGTGGTGTGGAAGACCTCGTTTATCCTGTTGAGGGCGGAAAGCTCCTCCCCTCTTAAAGGCACGGCTTTGTCAAAGGTGGCAATATTGTCGTCAAGCTGGGACATACGATTCATGCCCGAAAGGACCATACCTACCCCGTCAAGGCTTAAGTTAAAGCGCATAGCGTAAGAGGTCGGCGTGCCGCCCGAAAGGGGCTTTAAAATATCAGCGGCCTCCTTTTTGAGGGTGGACAAAATACCGCCCTTGACGGGCTCCATAACGATAATTTCCTTGCCGTGACGGCGGGCCACCTCATAGTTGGGGCCCGATAAAATCGCAGGGTCGTCCCAGTCGGCGTAATTTATCTGCAGCTGAACGAAATCAACCTCCGGATGGGCGGATAAAAGCTCATCTAAAAGGTCGGGGCCGCCGTGGAAGGAAAAGCCGAAATATCTTATCTTGCCTTCCTTTTTAAGCTTGGCGCCAAACTCAAAGCAGCCAAAGCGGTTAAGGGCATCCCCGCGGGAGGGCTGAAGGCTGTGTAACAAATAATAGTCAACGTAGTCTACCCCAAGGCGGGCAAGCTGCTCCTCAAACATCATCTGAGGAGTAAAGCTGTCGCTGAGAAGCCACGGGGCAAGCTTTGTTGCCACCACGAAGCTTTCACGGGGGTAGCGTTTGGCAACGGCCTCACGGAAGGCAACCTCCGCCCCGTCGTAAACGTAAGCCGTGTCAAAATAGTTATACCCTGCCGACATGAACCTGTCCACCAACGGACAGAGCTTGTCAAGATCGATCTCGCCGTTGGTTTTTTCAAGGCGCATAAGACCAAAGCCAAGCTTTTTGTCACCGAAAATGCTCAACGCAAAGCCCCCCTTTTTTACGTAGCGGGCATGACTTCAACGGGGATCTCTTCAACGATCTTTACGTCAAAGGCCCCATCAAGGCCGCAAACGGTTGAAATAGCGTAATGCCTGTTTTTGGCGCCGATGGGAACGAGGATCTTGTTAGCCTCCTCATCATTGGGGAGTAAAACGGTAAGCTCGTGAGCGTCGAAGTTAAGGCGGTAGGTGCCCTTTTCGCCGTTTGCAAGCTTGCCGACGACAACGCCGTCGATAAGAACGCGGTAATGGGTGAAGGAGCCGCAAAGGGACTTCTTTCTAGTGACGGTAATAAGCTTGGTCTGCCCTTCAAAATCCTCTATTACGATAGGAGAGGGCTTGCCGTCGCGGTAACCCACCACGCCGATTTCGTTGGGTTGATTGTTTTCCATAAAAATACCTCTAAAAAAATAATGATGATAAAAGTTAATATTTATATACTATTTAATTATATTATAAAAACGCGGGTTTGTCAATGCTTCTTAATGATAAGCTTGAAAACGGGCGCGCATTTTTTTGTCAATGCATTGCCTTAGAAAAATAGCCTGTTTTTTAAGCAAACGCCGCCCCTGTTTTTTGGTAAAAATGGCAGATAATCGACTTATAGCTAAGCTTTTAAAGTCAGGGCGAGATTTTTTGACAAATCTGGACGGCAAGAAAGCATTACGGGGTTTTTGCAAGGTAGCCCTTGATTTTAAGGCTTAAGGACAAAAGGGGCTTTAAAAGGGGCAATAAAAGAAGTCCTATGACCACGTTAAAAAGGGTGTGAAAGGCCGCACAGGCGCCCCCTGCCGTTTTTGAAAGGGTCAAAAGGATGAGGGATAGCTCCTCGCCGAAAAAAACCATTGGAACAATGGCAACCACTGCAGAAAGGATATTAAAAACCAAATTGAAAATTGCGGTCGTAAGCCCGTTGCCCTTAAGGCGTCCGGCCAAAAAAAGGGGGGCCATGCAGGAGCCGACGTTGGCACCAATGACGTAATAGATAATGGACTTAATACTGACAAGTCCGCCACCGGACAATATGACCAGCATTGCCGTCACCACGGAGGAGCTTTGACATATTGCCGTAAGAAAAAAGCCGTTTAACAGGCATATAGGCGGACTTTTTATTGAAAGAGCCGCACGGAACCAGTTGTAACCGTAAAAGCCGCTTACCGCCCTTGACATAACGTCCGCACCCAAAAATATAAGGCAAAAGCCAACGAGGCTGTTGCCGGATTTTTTAAAGCGCCCCTCAAAGGCAAGGGGTAAAATCAGACCCAGAAGGCCGATGATCCCCGACACTGCCGAAGGGGAAAAATCGCCGCCCACGCCACCGAGGGAAACAAGCTGTGCGGTAACGGTCGTGCCCATGTTTGTGCCGACGATCATTGCGCAGGCGTTTATAAGGGGCAAGCCACCCCCTGCCACCATTGAAGCCAGCATAACGTTGACAGCAGTTGAGCTTTGGGTCACCGCTGACATAAGACCCCCTACCGCCACGGCACCCAAGGGATGGCGTGAGGACCTTTCCAAAAGGCCCCTTGCCCTGCCGGCAAAAAGGTGGGAAAGATTGTCACAAATGAGCCTTAGCCCTACGGCAAAAGCGGTTATACCGCCCAAAAGGTGGCAAAGAGAAATAAACGCGCCCATGAAAAAACCCCTTGTATAATATATACGCCAAGGGGGATAGCTTATTATAACTATTTTAAAAGGTTAAATCTTTTTGCCGAGGCGCAATCGGCCTCTATAACGACCGATATTTTGCCGCCGTCGCCGTTAATTTTTAAGGTGACGGGGCGGTTCAGGGTAAAATACTGACTTAAAAGCCTTTCGGCGTCGCGACGGATGATCTCCTTCATACCGCTGCTTACGCCCAGCCTGTCAGACTCTATAACCTGCTTTACCCTGCTTATCTTGCTTTTTAACATAAATCACCTTCAGGCCTTTTTGCGGAAGTTGCGGCGGATGCTGCCGTAAAAGCCGCGGTAATAGGCCGTTGCATCGTATATTTTTTTGCCTGTACCGTTTAAATTTGCGGCAGTCATTTTAAAGGCGCGGCCTGCCCTGCCGCCGTGAAGGTTAAAGCCGTCGCATAAAAGAAGTCCGTCGTCCTCGGGGATAACACCTATGACGGGGGTCTTTAAAATGGATTCTATCTCCTTATAATCCATCTCGTCACCGGTTGCAACCAGGTCGCCGCGGACCCGGTTGACGATGCAAAAGACGTTTTTAAGCCGGTAGCTTTTTAAAAGAGATATTACCTTGTCCCCGTCACGCATGGACGAAAGGGTTGGGGTAACGACGACGATAACCTCGTCAGCGGCACATACACCTCGGTGAAAGCCCCTGTCAATGCCGGCGGGGCAATCGTACAGGACGTAATCAAAGCGGGTGGAAAGACCCTCCGCAAGGTATTTTACGTTTTGGCCGGTTACCTCCTTATCGAGGGTGTGCCGCGACGGTATGACGGAAAGGGTTGGGGTGCAGGGAATGATCGTTTGCCTTACACGGCATCTGCCGTCAAGGACGTCCTTTACGTCATAGACCACCTTGTCCTCTACCCCCATGATAAGATCAAGATTGTTAAGCCCGAAATCAAGGTCCATACAAACGACCCTTTGACCAAGGCGTGAAAGCGCGTAACCAAGATGGGCGCATACCGACGTCTTGCCGACGCCGCCTTTGCCGGACGTAATTAAAATTTTTCTTGCCATAAAGCCCCCTTTTTGACCAATATACCACATAACGTATGTCGTTTTTTGTGACAAAATAAGGTTTTTGGACATTTTTTGTCTTGAGATCAAAAAAGCTTGTTAAAATAAGAAAAAAGCCCCTTTAAGGGCTTTTGATTTTAAGACTAAAAAAGCTTATGGGGTGGCGCCGTCTGGGGTGTCGTTATGGCAAAGGGCGAGGGCAATTGCCGCATAAAAGCTTGGATAGACGTTGAACATATGGTTATCCAAAAGGCTGCCAAAAAGCAGGGCCATAACGGTTGCACCCAAAAATACGCTGTAAAAATTGCGCTTTTTGAAAATGATCTCAATGGTCTTTACCCTGTACAGGCAGTAGCCGAATATACCGAAAACGCCGCAGGTTGAGGTTATCTCTATAATGGTGTTATGGTAAAACCCGGGGAAAAATCCCGTGTAGGAATTTAGCCTGCTGGCGTAAAAGCCGCTGCCAAACCATGGGAATTTAGTAAACTCCTCTATGGCGGCGAGCCAAAGATCAAAGCGTCCGCTGCTGCCCGATTGGATGTTGACAAGGCGGTCAAAAAAGTCCATTGCACGGTCAAAGAAGATAAAAACCACCAAAATAACAATGGCCGCAAGGCCTGCCGTCATCAGGGCGTAAAGCTTTTTTAAGGGGGCCTTTGACAAAATATAAATTATGGACAAAAAGGCCAGCAAAAATGAAACGAGTATGGCGGAGCGGCAAAGGGAAAATACCGTCGCAACAAGGTTGAATAAACACAGCAAATAAAAAATAACGCCGCGCTTTAAAGACCTTTCCTTAAAGCAGAAATATACGTTGGCGGGCAAAAGGACGGTAAGTATGCCGCCAAGATTGTTTTGTATGCCCCAGCCCATAAAAAGCTCGCTTTTGGTAACGATACCGTCGGCGAAGGCTCCGTTTGAGATATAGACGTAAACAAGCTCTGAAACCAAGAGGCCGTTTATGACCATACAGGTCTTGAAAAAGTGGTCTATAGTCTTTTTATCGCGAGAAAGATTGTGATAAAACACCAGGTACACAAGGTACCAGCAAACGATACATAAAAGGGCGATAATAAGATTTTTAGG
>JAFWAM010000139.1 GCA_017507595.1 Clostridia bacterium | reverse complement strand
GGCCACAGTGTAATCGTCAAAATCAAGGGAGAGATTTACCTTTTTTTCCGTCCAGATCTTTTCAAACATGAGGATGGAAACGCGGATCTGCTCGGAAAGGTTAAAGCTTTCCGTCCGTGAAATTTCCTTTTGATTTTCAAGGCGGGTAATGCTTAAAACGTTGGTGGTCATAAGGGACAAGCGCTTGGTTTCCTCCTCGATAATGGTGAGGTACTCCATCTTTTTTTCGGGAGAAAGATCCTTTGTCTTCATAATGCCAACCAGGCCTTGAATGGACGCAATGGGTGTTTTGAACTCGTGAGAGAAGTTGTTGATAAAGTCGGAGCGTAAAATTTCTACCTTGCTGAGCTCCTCTGCCATGTTGTTAAAGGCTTTTTCAAAGTCGCTGAGCCCACGGTGCTTTGAAAGATTTATCCTTGTGGAAAGATTTCCCTTTGAAAGCCTTTCCATACCGCCCAGTATCTTGTAGATGGGCAAGAAAAACATTTTGTTGGTAAGTATTGAAAGAGCCGTGCCGATGATGGTGCTTGTGATGATGAGGATAATTGAACTTATTATAAGGTTGGCGTCCTGATTGCTTTTATCCATAATGCCAACAGCTGAAATAATGGCCTCAAGCAAGGTGAAAATGGCAAGGCCGGCGACCAGAATAGTGGCGGTGCTCCATATAAGAAGCCGCCTTACCTTTTTTTGCGCCGCGGTGTACTTTGCTTTGCGGGAGTTTTTCATAGGCACTTCACCGCCTTGTATCCAAGTCCGCGGATGCTTTCAATGCGGAATTCCTGCCAACCGTCGAAGCGTTTTCTTAAGCGCCCGACGTGAACGGTTAAAGTTTCCCAACCGGTTTCGGAGTCCATGCCCCAAATCTCGTCCATAAGCTGAAGCCGTGTGAAGATCTTGTTGGGGTAAGATAAAAGCTTATAAAGAAGAAGGAATTCCTTTTGAGGGAGCACCTGCACTTCGTCGCCCTTGGTGACCGTAAAGGAGTCGTAGTCAAGGACGACGTCACCGATAACTATCCTGCGATCGGTAGAAAGGCTGCTTCTGTTTAAAAGGGCTTTTACGTGTAAAATAAGCTCCTCACCGTCGATGGGCTTGGACATATAGTCGTCAATGCCCAGCTTGAAGCCTCTTTTCCTGTCCTCGGGAAGCTGCTTTGCCGATATCATAAGAATAAGAACGTCGGATTTTGCCTCGCGCAGCTGCCTTGTGAACTCATAGCCGTCCATTTTGGGCATCATTATATCGACGATGACAAGGTTTATCATTTCCTTATCCATAAGGTCTAAAGCCTCCTCACCGTTGGAGGCGGTGAAGACCTCGTATTTTTCTAAAAGCAAAGCCTCACGCAAAAAGTAGCGTATGTTTTTATCGTCGTCAACCACAAGGATTTTTATCATAGGAACCTCTTAATAACTGCTTACGGTCAGTTTATCATACAAATATTAACTGAAAAGAAACTTAAAGCTTTTTTAGTCAGTAAAAAGGTTGCCGCCTTTTTTGACGGCAACCTGAAAGCTCAAGTTAAATTACTTTTTGCCGAAAAGACGTCTGACGAAGGAAGGAACGTCCTTCTTGTCCTCGGTCTTTGGCTCCTCAACGGGGGCCTTGGGTGCGGCCTCGACAGGTCTTTGAACGGGCTGAGCCGGTCTTTGAGCCTGCTGATAGGACTGGGGACCCTGGGGCTGACCGTTTTGTACGGGTCTGATCTGGGTCTGAGGAACCCTCATGAACTCCTCTGCCTTAGGCTGAGCGGGCTGAACCGGCTGACCGTCCTGTCTTGGCTGTGCGTTGACAGATCTTAAAATGCTGGGCTTGGGGCCTTCGTCCTCAGGTCTTTTATCAAAGCCGGTGGCGATCAAGGTAATGATGATCTCCTCCTGAAGCTCCTGATTGATGTTCATACCGAAAATGATGTTTGCGGAAGGATCGACGATCTCCTTAACCCTGTCAGCGGCTTCCTTAACCTGTGCCATAGAAAGATCCTTGCCACCGGTTACGTTTAAGATAACGCCTGCGGCGCCTTCGATGGTGGTTTCTAATAATGGGCTTGAAACAGCCTGACGAACGGCTTCGACAACGCGGTTTTCACCCTTCATTCTGCCGATACCCATGTGTGCAAGGCCCTGGTTTTTAAGGATAGCGCGAACGTCGGCAAAGTCAAGGTTGATAAGTGACGGGGTCGCAATAAGGTCTGCAATGCCGCAGATACCCTGACGGAGGGTGTCATCAGCAAATTTTAAGGCGTCAACGATGGGGGTGTCGTAGGGAAGAGCCTCTAAAAGTCTGTCGTTGGGGATAATGATGATGGTGTCAACGTATTTTGCAAGGTTTGCAATACCCTTTTTAGCGTTGATCTCACGCTTTTTGCCTTCAAAGTGGAAGGGCTTTGTTACAACGGCAACGGTTACACAACCCTTTTCCTTGGCGATCTTGGCAACTACCGGTGCTGCGCCCGTACCTGTGCCGCCGCCCATACCGGCTGCGATAAATAATAAGTCAACGCCTTCAACGGCTTTTTCGATTGCGTTTTTGGTTTCCTCGGCAGCGGCCTCGCCAACCTGAGGATCTGCGCCTGCGCCAAGACCCTTGGTAATACTTTCGCCGATCTGGATCTTGTTGTCTTCGTCACAGAGTGAAAGCATAAGTGCCTGCTTGTCCGTGTTTACAGCAACGAACTCTGCAGTATTGATGCCTAATTCTATCATTCTGTTGACGGCGTTGGAGCCTGCGCCACCTACACCTATTACTTTAATTCTTGCAAAACCTTGGTTATCGTTAAACATGTCTTCATCAGCGGTATCGTCCGCAGCCTCCTCATATAATTTTTGATTTAATAATTCTTGTTGTCTTGCTTCTTCTTCAAGGCGAAGTCTTTCTTCTTCCTCTGCTCTGAGTCTTGCTTCTTCTTCAAGGCGGAGTC
>JAFWAM010000138.1 GCA_017507595.1 Clostridia bacterium | reverse complement strand
TTGCACCCGTCCCAGGTGAGTATGCCCGTGTCCGACACGGCAAGGTTTTTTGGCGGGGAAAGCCTTGTGGACCAAAGGGCGGCAAAGACCCCCGCTGCAGCCAAAAAACCGCAGGCGCAAAATATGACGATAAGCTTTTTTGTTGATTTTTTCATATCTGTATCCCCCTTATGTGGGCTTGAATTAAACACGAATAGTTGTATTTTTGCTTTAAAAAGTAGGCCTATAGGCCGATTATCCTTGATTTTTATCCAAGAGTCCCTTTGGGCCGCGCCGCCAATGGCGGCGCGGCTTTTGTTGCTTGTAACGATAATCTTTATCTTAAAGCTGATGCTGACACGGTTTAGCCGAAAACCTCGCCCATATCCACGTCGTCAATAATCATTTCCTTTGTGCAAACCATCCACCCCCCATCACCAAACGGGGCATCTAAAAATGTGACATCACACAAGCTTACCCAATTATCATATACGGAAAGGTCCTCGTCAGATAAAAAATCTACTATAACGTCGTACAAAAGACCACTTATATATCCTCCAAGATAAACGTAATCCTCGCTGTAAGCGTCTAATGAGTGCCCTTGTGTATTAAATACGTATATCGGGAAGGTTGCCTCCGTTGCCATACGCGCGTCAATCATAAAGTTTATCCAGCTTTCAGCTACGGTTGAACTCACCCCATTGGTTGAGCCAACAACGTACACGTGCTGATTGTCCACGTAATAATCATAAAAATCCGTCATTGTGCTTTCGTTCCACGTGCCAACAACGCTTTGCGCGATCGGATCATAGTAACTGTTATTTTCGCACTCGCAAAGAATTTTTATGTTTCTGTTTGAAAGCACCGTTTCCATATTGCCGGCTAAAATCTCAGTTTCATAAGCATCCTGTAAAAAGGGCAAAAGATAATCAATAATAAACGGGCCGACGTTTCCCGTAGGTTGCATTACCTCGCCTGAAATTTGTTTGTCTAAAACAAAGGTGCAGTTGCTTATTTTCGCGGCACCGCAATCTTCAATTGCATAATTAATAATTGATGATGCAAAAGGATAAAAAATATCTCTGTTAACAAAAATATCCACGTAGTTCAAAAAAGCATCGCTTTGCCAGAAATCATCATCTAAATCAGCAATAAACATGATTTTACATCCGTTGCTTTTTAATAGGGCGAAAATTTCACCTAAAAGCCCGGTAAAGTTTGACCAATAATTGTTGTCAAAATACATATCGCTGCTTGTTTCAAAAATAACGTATTGGTTTTCGATGGTGGCAAAATACTCATTGCCGTATAAAAAGGTTATGTTATTTTTAAAAGCGTCGGTAAATGCCATGTTGACGTTATTTTGATATTCTAAAACAACGTTGTCAATAACACCGTCTGCAAGTAGTCTGGAGCGATAGGTTTGTGACGTTGCATTATCACTGAAATAATAAACTGTATCAAAGTCCTCGGCATAGGCCTTTAAAGTGTCGTCATTTTGTAAAGAAAAGAAAGAAAATCCAACAGCAAGCATTAAAATGACAGAAATAACAGAAAAAACTTTTTTGTTAATTTTTTGTTGATTTTTCATAAGAATCTCTCCTTTTTGATTTTTTTAAATAATGAAAACGCTTACAACTTTAATTTTTACAGCCCATTGGTATATACCTCCGTTTTTAATTGTTATTTATCATACGTTTTTATCTTTTCCCAAACGGGGTAAAGGGTCGTGCCGTAGGGTACGATTGGTTGACGTACCGGCGAGTACTCGTAAGGCCAGTTGTGGGGGGGGGTTTTACTTAAAAGCTGCTCCATTGTGTATTCCACCTTAGTGTCACCTTTTTTTGTTGTCCAGCCGACAAAGGTGTAACCCTTGCGATACGGACGGCAATCAACTGCCCCGTCAAATGTGACGAAATCGGATAAATATTCTATCCTGGTATGCGTGAGAGAGGTAAGATACATATCTGCACCCGCCCCCTCAAAGGTGCAATTTAAAAATATGGGATTTCTTGGTGATTCATCTAAAAGACCGTCCTTTACTACCCTCCAATTGGCGGGGATTGTTTTCGCATCGGTGTAAATTACTCCATGAATTACTCCATGAATATTATAAGTGTCTGAATAAAAGGCGGTAGAGGGACAAATAACGGGCATGGGGGTATTGCCTATAAAATAATCAAATGAAGAAGCAGGCAAAACGCGCCCGTTGGGCGAAACGGTAAAATGATCAATAGCATTGCCGTAAAAAACATCAAAACCCACATTGGTATTACCCTGAAAGTAAATTTCTTTTAACTGACAGCCGAAAAATGCGCGGTCATAAACGTCACGGAGAGATTCCGGAAAGATTATTTTACCCAAGGACATACAGCCCAAAAAGGCCTCCTTCCCTATTGTCTTTAAGTTTTCAGAGAATCTTATCCTTTGAAGGTTTTTATCGACAGCAAAGGCTTCGCCACCTATATTGGTAATACTGTCGGGGAGGAAGACTGAAGTCAGGTCCTGCCTGCTTTCAAAGCCAAAGCTTGCAACACCCGTAACTGGCTTGCCGTCGTGACTTGACGGAATAATGACCTTGCCGCTGACCGCAACGTCGGGATTGAGGGCGACCGTAAAGGATTTTTCGTCATCCCATAAGCCAAAGACAAAGGCGTCTTCGGGAAGGGCCGGCAGGTCGTAAGATATGGTCTTGGCCCTTTTAAAGCCGAGAAAGCCTTTGGCCGTCACCGTCACGGTGTAGGTCTTGTATTCGTCGGTAATATCAAAAATATCCATATACCAAACGTCTGTGGTGTAGCTTTCGCCGTCAATATCCACCGTGTAAGAGCTTGCCCT
>JAFWAM010000137.1 GCA_017507595.1 Clostridia bacterium | reverse complement strand
CGATGGGGATCCCTCCTCAAAAAGGGCCTCCGCCATGGTAAAGGCAGAGGAAAGCTCCTCCACCGGACAAGGCCTTCCGTCGGAAAATTCAATAATTTCCCTGAGGGTAAAAGCCCCCTCGTGGGCGGTGAGCCCTTCAAGGCTCTGCCCCGTTTTTTTGCGCTTGAAAACGGCCTCTGCGTTTAAAAAATCGTAAGGCAAAAGGAAGTAATATCCACATCCTGATTTTGGGGAATATTCCTTTACAAAATCTATTAAAGATTGCTCCTCGGCAAACAGTATCTCCGCCAAGGTTGCACCCTCCGGCAGCTTGGAAAACCCAAGCTCACCCAAAAGGCGCATTCCCTCCTCGTAAGAACGTGCTTCCGCAAGACGGTTTAGCTTTTCCGTCCCCAAAAGGAACCTTTCACGGGATTTGGCTGCCGCCGTAATAAATAAATTATCTTTTTGCATTTTTCGTTATCAGCCGAAAAGCTTTTCGGCAACGGAGGTTTCAAGCCCCTCCTTTAACTCGCTGACAATGGCGTCAAAGCTTAAGTTGACGTCTGCGTCCTTGCCTTCGATCATGGCGCCGCCCGAAAAATCGCCGCCCATTAGAGTCGAAAGCCCCTTTGCTTTTACGGTGGAAAGGTTTTGGGCCTCTTCAAGGCTGAAGGGTGCGTTTTTTGAAAATACCACCCTTGCGCCCTGGGGTGCGTTTTGGCTTAATAATTGGTCAATAAACGACATATAGGCCGATTTATCCAAATTGTTAAGTCTTTCCACAACCCTTTCAAAAACGGCTTCAACACCGCGGGTTTTCGCCGTGAGCATGACCTTTTTGCCGTCAAGATCGGCAATGACCTTTCTTCTGCGAAGGGTTTCGGCGCGGTCGCTTTCCGCCTGAAGGACTTCATCACTTATAAGCTTATCGGCAGCTGCCCTTGCGCGGGCAACGGCCTCGTCATAGTCAGATTGGGATTTATTTTTAATTTCTTGCCCGTATTCTTCTGCGTCAAGCAAGATCCTGGCAATAATTTTTTCCTTTCCGTCCATGTTATTAAAGAATCATCAAAGAAATAACGAGTGCTAAAATTGCGTAAGTTTCTACCATTGCGGGGAACAAAATAAGTTTACCGGAAATGCTTTCGTTTTTAGCGATAGCCATAATGCCGGCAACGGACGTTCTACCCTGGAAGTATGCTGAAACAAAGCCAACGATAGTAAGCGGTAAGGTTGCCGCAAGAATGCCCCAGCCTGCTGCGAGCGTCATACCGGCAACGATTTTGCCGCTGGCGATAATTGCAAGTACGAAGCCGTAAATACCCTGGGTTGCAGGTAATACCGCAAGAACCAATACCTTTGCAAACTTCTTGCCGTCTTCAGCGAGAACGCCTGCTGCCGCAGTACCGGTTTTCCAGAGTGCAACAGAGCTGCCTGCACCGCATAAACTAACGCAAAGTGCAAGTCCTAATAATGCTAATGCTTGACCATCCATAAAATATACCTCCGATTGTTTCCAATCTATTTTTATTTATTTTTTTATTAATAACCGACCTATAGGCCGCTTTTTTAAAATTATGCTTTTGATTTTTGCTGTTTTTTGTCAGCGAAGTAAACGTGCTCAAAGGTGGTGCCAAAGGGTGTGAAAAGCTCCCCGTCGCCCGTATAAAACCTTCCGTAGAACTCAATGTACTGAAGCCTTGAGTCGTGAATGTACGCCCCAAGAACGCCCATGGCGATATTAAAGGCGTGACCGATAAACAAGATAAGTATGGCTACTATCGCCATTGGGCCCTGCTTCATCATGGGTAGGGCCATGGTCGTCACTATTGAGCCTATCTGGGCACCCGACAGCATCAGGCCGTAAAGCCTTGCGTAGCTTAAGATGTCCGAAAGGTAGTTGATAATGCCCCATACGGCCGAAAAGCCCTTTGTGAACTTCCCAAAGCCCCTTTCGTGTATACCCGCAGTAAGGGCACCTATAACGACTGCCCCCACCAGAATCCAGATGGCAACGTCCATAAGGCCGCTGGTGATTGAAGCAAGCTCCAGCACGAGAAGAACGAGCGCAATGAGGAACACCGCCCAGACGACGCCTTCAAAAATGCCGTCCAGGATCTTACCCTGTCTGAAAAGCCCCCAAGCCTTAATAAGAAGGCTTGCAATGATCTGCGCCACGCCGAATCCAAAGCTCAAAAGCAAAAGTGTGGGGACGGATATACCCGCAAGACTAAGCTTATGGTTGATGGCGTCGGGCATTATTGGCGCCGACAGTATCCCAATCCTTTGTAAAAGGGGATAACCGAAAAAGCTGTCAAAAAGCAAGCCGAATATTACCGTAAACACGCCGCCAATGGCAATGATGTAAGCAAGCCGCCTAAGCCCCGTATCACGCTTTATGGTCCTTGCAAAAAGGGCGCCGCCAACGGCCATCAATAGGCCGTAGCCCCAATCCGCCATAATAAAGCCCATAAACACGCTGAAGAAGATCATCATTATAAAGTTGTGATCGACCTCGCCGTAGGACGGGGGTGAAAACATGTTGGTTATAAACTCAAACTGCTTGGTTACCTTCCCGTTTTTCATAAGGGTAGGTGCAAATTCGCTTCTCGGGACTCTTTCAAACTCAACGAAAACCGCATCTGTCTGGGCCTTGACGGCTTCCTTAACGTGATCAACCGCCTCGGTGGGCACGAAGGCCTCCAAAAGGTAGGTTGCGTTGGTGCGGTCAAAGGTCTGTTTCTTTTTGTTTTTGTCTATTTCAAAGGAATACCTGTCTAAAAGCAGGGCCATATCGGGCAATTTTTCAACGAGGGCCGCAATTTCCAATTCAACCGCCGAAAGGGCCTTTCTTGCCTCCTTAAGCTGAGCGGTAAGCTTTGAAAATCTTTCGGCGGGCGATCCGTCGTATCCCCCCTCAAACCGAACGAAGCCCAGTGAGGAAAGGCCTTGCCATACGGCAGCCTCGTCATCCTTGTGGCACACCACCGACAAAACCGAGGACGTGCCGTCACGCCACTCTTCAACGGCGATACAGCTATCCCCCTGCTCAGCGGCAAACTCCGCCGCCCCCTTTATTGGCATCTGACCGAAGAAGACCCTTGTGGACCTTGTGTCCTTAAGGTCTGAAAGCTTCATATTGATGTCCTTAAAGGGCTCGTAAAGATTTCTTTCCGCGGTGATGGCGGCAATATCCCCACGACGGTCCATAAGCCTGTCGTTAAGCTCGTAGGCCTTTTCAATAAATGGCTCCAGCTCCTCCTCTAAGGAAAGGGCGCCCATAAAGCCGTCGTAGGTAACGGGCCGTGGGGCATCGGTAAAGGGCTCCAGCTTTAATCCGCCGTCCTTTATTACCCTGTTACCATTGGTAAGGATAAAGGTGTACGCAAAACTGAGTCTGTCCATTTTTTGAACAAACCCGTCCGTAAAGCCCTCTTGAGGCACACCCTCCATAGGCGTTTTTGATATAATTTGTACTGCGCACGTCTTATGCAGGGCCGAAAGGAGCTTTTCCTCCTCACAGCTTATCCCGATAAGCTTCATGCGGGACATTTCAGCAATTGCCATTTAATACCTTCTCTAAAAGCCAAGCGCTTAACTCTTCTATTTTGGGCTGAGCCTCCTTTAAAAGGGCCTGTGCCCTGCCGTTTGCCAAGGCCATAGCCTCGTCATACATTGCGTCGGCGTCCTTCAAGGCGCCCTGCTTTGCCTCAAGCCCTATCTCCTTGGCCCTTTTTTGGGCGTCGGAAAGGATCTTTGCGCAATCCTCCTCCTGCTGAACTGCCTTTTCGGCCTTAAAGCCGTCAGCCTCGGCACGGATGGAAGCAGCCTTTTCCTCGGCAAGCTTTATTTCCTGTAATACCTGGTCTATCATAAAAGACGATACCTCTTTCGGGGTGCGGAAAGCCACATGCCCCCATATAATGCTATCATTTCTATAATACCAAATTTCAGAGAGGATTTCAATACCTTTTCAGTAAAAAATATAAACTTTTTAGTTATTTTTGCGTGCGCGCACCCGCGCGTGATATACAAAATATAAAAATGCCCAAAAATACTTTACATTACCGCCCATCTGTGATACAATAATTGCAACGCTTTTTTAAGGAGACATTTAAATCACTATGCAACTTGATCCCGAACCTGAGCCTGACAGTACTGCTTTATATATCGTTGTACTTATCGCTTTAATATTTTTATCCGCATTTTTCTCGGCAAGCGAAACGGCCTTTACCTCCATCAATAAGGTAAGGCTCAAGGTCCGCGCCCAGGACGACGACCGTACCGAAAAGCAACGGAAAAGAAGCCTCAAGACCCTTAAAATGGTTGAGGATTATGACAGACTTCTCTTTACCCTTTTGATCGGTAACAACATCGTCAACATCACCGCGTCCACCATCGCAACACTTCTGTTTATTGCAATAATGAACGGCAGCGCCGCCGCCCCCACCGTGTCAACGGCCGTAATTACGATCACCGTCCTTATCTTTGGCGAGATCGTACCGAAGACCCTTGCAAAGGAAAGACCCGAGGGGTTTGCCGAATCAATCTGCGGCATACTTAAATTTTTCGTCAT
>JAFWAM010000136.1 GCA_017507595.1 Clostridia bacterium | reverse complement strand
GCAACGACGGCGTTAAGGACGAAGTTTACCCAGAAAAAGCTCCAGGTGGGCTTGACCTTGCTGATGTACTTGGCGATAATGTCAACGCCGGCGGTGGAGCCGTGCATCTTGAAAAGTATGCCGTAAATAAAGCCGCAGATAAGGCCCGCCAGCAAAACGGGATAAATGGTGTCAATACCGTTAGTGTAATACTTAAGCCCTTCAAGATTTAAGCTGTTAAACAAAAAGTAAGAAAGGGATTGGACGATACTGAACACAAAGGTCTTGTAGGTAAATTCCCTGTCCACCATAAAAAAGGCAAAGATACAAAGGGGCACGTTGACGATAATGATCATATAACCCATACTAAAGCTTGGGAAGATATGCTCTATCATGACGCCGATACCGTTGATGCCCGACGGCGCGAAATTGTTTGGGGTGACGAACAAAACGTAGGTCAGCGAATAAAGCGCGCCAAAGGCCGCGACGATTAAATAATCAAGTATTATCTTCTCGATCTTTCTTCTTTTTTGTGTATCCATTTTCCCTTCAACCAACTGTTAATAATAACGGCTAAATTATATATTTTCTTATGGAGAATGTCAACAAACTTTTTGGTTGTTTTTCAACATTTAAGCGAGAATTTTATCTCGCCTCTTCTTTATGCCTGCGCCCGTTTGTCTTCAAAAAAACAAAAAAGTGGGGATAATCGGCTTATACCCCCACTTATCTTTGAAATTTTTATGTATTTTGCTTTTTATAGATTGGCAAAAGTGCCCTCGTTTGGCCCTTGTATTCCTCAAAGCCGGGCTTTCTTTTCTGACGGCCGTCGGCAAGGGGTATGCTTACGAAAACAAACAATAGCGTGTTAAGGACCGCCCCCAGAAGAAGGTGCCATCCACCGCCCAGAAGGGCAACTGCGGATATACCCATCCCCCACCACATCAAGATCTCCCCAAGGTAGTTGGGATGGCGGGAATATTTCCAAAGTCCATCACGGATAAAGGGTGAGGTGCGGTTTTTTCTGTAGCGGTGCATCTGATAGTCGGCAGTCCCCTGAAGGGTCACGGCAAAAAGGCTTAGGATACAGCCTATAAGCATAAGGGGTGAAAAGTCGGGCTTTAATAAAACGACGTATACGACGGGCACGGTCACAAAATAAACCACCAGGGTTGGTACAAGGTGTATGCCCACAAAATTGATAATGGGATAAAAGCCCCTTGTCTTTTCCTTGAGCATTGTGTACCGCCAGTCCTGATGGGTAAGCCCGTGGAAGGTATACGCCCAGTTTGCCGTGAGCCTTATCCCCCACAGTATAACCGCTGCCATCATAATGACTGCCGAAAGATTTACCCCAAAAGAGGCCGCAAAGCATAAGCAGATGACTATGGGCTGGACGCTCCAGTAAGGGTCGTAAACGGAGGCGTTGGAAAAAATAAGGCTGAAAATAAAGGTAAAGATAGTTGCCGCCACGTCGGCGATCAGAAGAGAAAGCCACGGCTGCAGGGTAAGGGTGGCGTAGGTCAGAATACCCACTGCTGAGGCTAAAACGTATATCGCGCCAACGATAACAAAGCTTAAGGCCCTGTTTTTAACGGTTATCATAAGTATCTCCTGAAAATTAAGCTTAGTGTGATTATTTTATAACTTTATCCACGCTTTGTCAATCCTTAAGCCCTTTTATTAAAATGTTTTTTATAAAAAACGGCCAATAACCGACTTATACGCCCACTTTTTCAAAGCCGCGCCCTAAAGATCACCACGGAGCGCAATCCTTTGCCCCGCCCGGTTTTTTTGGCGCGACAATATACATAGGAGGAATTTATGATAAACGGAAGAACAAAATACAAGGATTGGCTAAGCCTTTGGTTGGAGGTTTACAAAAAGCCTGCCATCAAGGAAAAAAGCCTTACCAACATTGAGGTGTGCATACGCCGCCACATGCCGGAAAAGATCAAAAACACCCCCATAAAAAAGCTTACCCCACTGGCAATACAGACGGCCATAGGGGCAATCGAAAGATCCCGCACCAGAATATACACCTACGACGTGTATAACGAAAGTCTGCGAACGGCCGCAAGCCTCGGGTACATAAAATCAAACCCCGTGGACCTTGTCAAGGCCCCCAAACACGTGAGAAAGGTTGGCGAGGCCCTCACCCACGAGGAGCTTAAAATCTTTCTTGAAAAAATCAAGGGCCGCCGCACGGAGGGGCTTTTTTTATTTTTCCTGTACACGGGATGCCGCCGTCAGGAGGCCTTGAGCCTTAAATACGAGGACGTGGACTTTGAAAATAAAATAATCCACATCCGCGGCACCAAGACGGAAAAAAGTGACAGGATAATACCCCTTTTTGACCAGACGGAAGAAATAATAAAAAGATCGGCCGGGCAAGAATTCGTATTTAACTTCACAAAGGACCACGTCTCCAAGGAGTTCAAATCCCTGTGCCCAAGCCATAAGCTTCACGATCTGAGGCACAGCTTTGCCACCTTTTGCATTGAAAACGGCATATCCTTAAAGGTGGTGCAAAAGCTTTTGGGCCACGCCAGGCTGAACATCACGGCGGAAATTTACGTCCACGCCCTTGACGCCTTTATTTTAAGCGAAGCAAACAAGTATAAATTACCCGTATAAAAGAAAAAAGTGGGGATATACGCCTGTTATCTCCACTTTTTGTCCGCCGCTAAATAAGGATCGGCATATAAAAATCATATTAGATCAGTTGATTATCTCCTCAGACTTGGTGTCGTAAAGAAGAAGATGTTCTTTATTTATCCCAAGGGTTACCTCGGCCCCCTCCTCACCGTCAATAAGGGCGGAAAATGCAATGGGGCTGTCACAGCCAAGTGCGCTTACGGTGGCGACCTTTACACCTTCGCCTTCTTCCATAACGCCGTCGATCCTTACCTTAAGCTCACCGTCTTCGGAAACGGAAAGATCCTCAGGTCTGAAGGCAAAGGTCACGTTGCGACCCGTGTCGACGTATTCCTTTACGGCGCCGTCGGAAAGGCTGAAGGGTATCCTTACCCTTGCCCCCTGGAAAAGTCCGTAAACGTCTTCGCCGTCCTTTGTCAGCTTACCGACGAAGATATTGATGGCCGGGGCGCCAAAGTAGGTGGCAACCGAAAGGGTTGCGGGGCGGTCGTAAAGCTCCAGCGGGGTACCGTACTGGATAAGCTTGCCGTCCTCCATGAACATTATCCTGTCGGCCATGACCAAAGCCTCCTGCGGGGACTTGGTGACGTAGATAAAGTTTGTCTTAAGCCTTTTGTTGAGCTTGACAATCTCCGTCCTGAGCTCGTGACGGAGGTCTTCCGGAAGGTCGCTTATGGGATCGTCAAAGATGACGAGCTTTGGATCCCTTGCAATGGCGCGGCCAAGCATGACCCTTTGGCGCTGACCTGCGGAAATATTTTTAGGAAATCTTTGCAGATATGGCGTGAGGCCTAAAACCTCTGCCACGGCCCTTACCTTTTTATCGATAACGTCCTTGGGGACCTTTCTCATCTTAAGACCGAAGGCCATATTCTCGTACACGGTCTGATTCTGGTGGAAGGAAGCCCCTTTTAAAACGATGGCGACGTCCCTGTCTTTAGGCTCCAGACGGTTAACGACGACCCCGTCGATGGATATGGTGCCGCCGTCGGCGTTGTCAAGGCCGCATATGGTGCGGATAAGGGCCGACTTGCCTGCCCCGGTAGGACCCGTTATAACGGTAAGCTCGCCGGAGGGGATGGTGGCGGATAAATTGTTGACGGCATTTTTGCCTGCATACTTTTTATAAAGATCTTTAAGGATAACGTTGGCCATAAAAACTCCTAAACTGAACTGTCTAAACTATTGTAACAAGTTTTTATGAAAATTTCAACGCTTTAAGTGAAAATTGTAAAATTTTTTTGTTTCTTTTCAAATGGCCTTGTCTAAAACGATTTTATTTGCTATAATATAAAAAAAGCCACAAAGGTGAAAGCTATGAAATTTGAAACCCATCAACCAAAGCGCACTCTTATTAACGACGCGCTTATTGACCTTTCCACCGTCGAAAACGAAGACATCTACGAAATTTTATCCGAAGCCATCCGTCTTAAGGTTGCGGCAAAGGTGGGCGAAATAAACAAATCCCTTGAAAATAAAAAGGTTGCCCTTATCACCAACCAGAAGATCGGCCTTGCGCCCCTTACCTTCTGGCTGTCAGTTTGCGGTGTAGGCGGCAAGCCCATCACCGTACCCCTTGGGGGAAGCGGTCTGGAAATTTTCCTTTCCAGCAGAGAATCCATGGAAATTTTATCCCGCCTTGGCATAGACGCTTTTATCGTACAGACGGCCATGGAGGACGATGCGTCAAGGCTTTATAACAAGCTTTATATGCCCGTGGTCAACGCCTTTGACGGCGACAGCCTCTGCGACGCACTTTCCATGCTCTTTTCCGTTTACGAATCCTTAGGTAAGCTTTACGGCCTTAACGTTGCCTACGTTGGCAGCGGCAAAAAGGTAACGTCTACCTTAAGCGCCTTCGTAAAGTGCGGCATGAATATAAACTTCGTATGTCCCGAGGGGAATTTCCCCGACGGGGACGTCCTCGCCTTTGTCAGGGCCAACGTCCAGGGCGGCGTTACCCACGATTTTGAAAGGGCGCTTGCTGCCGCCGACGTGGTATTTTTAAGCGACGACTTTGACGGGGCGTTCAAGCTCACCAAGGAAATGATGAAAAAGACCCTCCGCCTTAACGCTGTGGTTCTTCACACCAGCCCCTTGACGGGTGCAAAGGACGCCGACGAAAACATCATGGACGACAACAGATGCCTTATTGCAAAGTGCGGTGAAAACCTTGTATATATCCAGTCTGCCATCCTTGAGCTTTTGCTTTGCAACAGCATTGAATATTAAGGTGAAATATGAGTAACGATTTTTTCGGCTACGTAAAGCGCATGAAGTACATCAAAAGATGGTCGCTTATGCACTCCACCTTTGAAGAAAACGATATGGAACACTCTATGGAGGTTACCGTTATCGCCCACGCCATTGCCCTTATCGGCAACAAAAAATTTAACAAAGCCTACGATATAAACAAGGTTTTGACCTACGCCATCTATCACGAGTGCAGCGAGGTAATAACGGGCGATCTCCCCACCCCCATAAAGTATTTTAACCGCGACATAAAGACCGCCTATAAGGATCTGGAGCTTGAAGCCTGCAAAAAGCTTTTGTCCTCCCTTGACGAGGAGCTTGTCCCCGAATACGAAAAGGCCCTTATCCCCGATAAGGGTTCACCCGAATGGGCAATCGTAAAGTGCGCAGACAGGGTTGCGGCTTACATAAAATGTATTGACGAGGTCAATATGGGCAATAAGGAATTTAAAAAGGCCCATCAGTCCATCGGCAAGGACGTAAAGGCCATCGACATCGAGGAGGTAAAATACTTCCTTGACAAAATGCTTCCCGCATTTACAAAAACCCTTGACGAGCTTGACTAAGACGCTTGACTTAGTAAAAAAAAAGACTATAATATACTGTAAACAACGGATGCGCAACGGTTTTTAAGCCGTTGCGCATTTATAAGGTCAAAATTAATGAGCATTTTCAAAAAAACAAAAAAAGCCGATATGCTTGAGGGCCCGTACCTTAAAAAAATGGTTTTCTTTGCCCTGCCGGTGCTTTTAACCAACGTACTGCAGCTTTTGTATAACCACGCCGACCAGATAGTCGTCGGCCAATATAACGGGACCGAGGCCTTTGCCTCAATAAACTCCACAAACTCCCTTGTCCACTTAATACTAAATCTTTTTATGGGTATCGCCGTCGGCGTAAACGTCGTCGTTGCCCACAGCCTTGGGGCAAAAAACGTTGAAAAGGCAAGAAAGATCGTACACACCTCCCTTATCGCAGCGGCCGTTATCGGCGTGGTGGTGGGCGGCGCCGGCGTGGCACTTTCAAAAACCTTTCTTAAATGGATGAACAGCCCCGACGATATTATAGGGCTTTCCTCGACCTATCTTCGCATATACTTTTTGGGCACGCCCTTCAGCCTTGTTTATAACTTTGCCGCATCCGCCATGAGGGCCAAAGGGGACTCTTCAAGACCGCTTATCTTTTTGACAGTTTCAGGGGCCATGAACGTTGCCCTTAACCTTTTGTTCGTAATCGTTTTTAAAATGAGCGTGGCAGGCGTTGCCATTGCGACGGTCATATCCCAGGCGGAGTATGAGCTGTTGCCGCGCGATATTGTCACTTCGGCGTGTTATACCGATACTGCGGATGCGGGCGATGATTACCTCTGTTCTATTGCCTATTCGGTTGATACTGATGGCATTATATATGTGACGGATGT
>JAFWAM010000135.1 GCA_017507595.1 Clostridia bacterium | reverse complement strand
CCGTTTTCCTCAGCGGCAAGGGCTTCATCAATAAGCATTTTTGTTTCAGTTTGGGTAAATCCTTTCATAAAATTTCTCCTTTTATCTTGATGACATAATTTTTGACAATAAAAAATGTTTTCAAACATAGTGAGAAATATTTTTTAATATATTAGGATATGAACGTTTTTATTTATTCCCCCAAAAAAGCCCCTTTGCTGATAAACGGCGCTTTCTCGGGCGCGGTTGGGCCAAACGTAAGGCGCCTTCAGCTAAGCTTGGGTGACCACGTTGAGGTCGATCTTGGCGACGGATTTTTTAAGCCCCGTTGCGCCCCCTTTGATAATTTTAGCGAAAATATGTCGATAATCGACCTATACGAAGGCTTTTTGCTTTTGCCGACATTTAAAAAACAGCTTAACGTTGCTTATTCACGGCTGTTTTTTAAGTCCATTGTGTGCGCCGGCGCCGAATACCTTTTCACCGTCACGACTGACGGGGGATATAAGCTAAGCTGTCAAGGATACGGCGTTCAGGCAACCTTTCCCCTGCCCTTTTGCCCCAAAGATTTTGACGCGGCCCCCCTTGGCGGAAGCCTTATTTTGGTTAAGCTTAAGGATAAGCTTACCTACGTTTTAATATTATCTGCCACCGATCTGTCCCTTATTTTTGAGGACGTATGTGATAATTTTGTCCTTGACGGCAAGCTTTTGACAGAAAAGACCCACCGACTTATCGGCCTTCACACGGAAAAGTCCTATTACACCTATAAAGAAGGCAAGGTTCTTTTGGATGGCAGATTTTTTGATACCGTTTATCCTTTTAAGTCTATCCCAAAACAGCTTTTACCACTATGTTTTTTGGAAAAAGTCCGCCTATCGGCCGATTATCGCGATTTTTTGAGTGAGGAGCTAAAGCCCGACCATAAGCTTATTGCAGACTTTTTGGGCAAATTTTCCCTTGTTATCCCGCCCTTTTTAAAGGATTTTGCGGATAACTACCTTTTGATAGGTGAAAAGCCCCAATTTGTTAAGATAGGGACAAAAGGAAGCGTCGTTTGTGAGGTTTCAAGGGAAGCCCATCCTTTTTAAAACCAATGCCATATAATAAAAGCCATACGCAAAACCAAGCGTACGGCTTTTTTATAATATGATAATTTGATGTTATTTCTTTTCCTCGCCATCGGCCTTCCCTGTGAAAAGCTTGACAAGGTTGATAATAATAAGCCCAACGTTTAAAACGACCACGGGCCAGGCACCGCATATGGCCGAATATATTGCGCTTATAACAGAGCCCGCCATATTAAGTATCCTCAGCTTTTTCATGGAGGTCATTGCCATTGACAACAGAACAAGACCCGTGCCGATATATCCGAATATTTCAAGTAAAATTTTCCACATAATAGCTCCTTTAGGCATAAAAAATTGACTGCCGGTTTTTTCGCCGGTAGTCAACCATTTTGGTGGTCGGTAGAAACGCTTACCCATAACGTAAGCATATACCATGCTTTGCTCAAAGGGACGCGCCCTTTTGCATTTATATTGTATCACAATTGCTACACAAAAGCAATGGTTTTAAGGCAAAAACATTGCTTTTGACGTCAGATACTTTTTTACAAGTCCCTTTTGTAAGCCCAAAAAAGGGCCTTTTTGTTTGTCTGTTTTAACCCTCTTTTTCATGAAAAGTGAGCCTATAAGCAGGTTATCGGCCTATTTTTTATTTTTGAGGCTTAATGGCCAAGTCTTTTTTGCTTTACGTTATACCTTAAAAGACTTATAAAGTCAAGGCAGAAAACAAACTGGAATATTATGGTAAAAATAGGAAGCTTCCCCTCCGCCATACCCGACTTATAAAGCGCGGGCACGCTTATCATGGCGCTGAAAAACAGCGTGACACAGTCAATCAAAAAGAGCACGAAAACGATTGGGAAGGACATTATTATCATTGGCAGAAGCAAAAGCGAAAGGGCAAATATGACAAGATACGTTGGCAGGTGTATAAGCTTTATAATAAATGCAGTACGCCTCAGCCCCTCCGGAGCATCCCCCCTTGACAAAACTGCGTAAACCAGATTGCAAATAAACGCAAGTCCAAGACACGCAAGGCACAGCCAGGCAAGTATTTTCAAAACCACGTTCCCCTCGGTGCGGTCCCCAAGGTAATAGTACGCAAAGCTTGCGCAATAGGTATAGGGGAAAATTGCTGCCGGAACTAAAAGTATTTTCTTCATAAACCCTCCTATAAGTCGATTATCGGGCAAAAATAACCGGAAAAGGCAATTTGTGGCGCCTGTTGCTTTTTAGTAAAATACACTTTCCTTTATGCGGGAGAGAACGGAATTTTCAAAAGCGACGCTCTTTTTAAAAAGCCCTTTGATCTTATAT
>JAFWAM010000134.1 GCA_017507595.1 Clostridia bacterium | reverse complement strand
GGGTCCTTTTTTGAAGCCATGCGTGCAGGGACAAGACCTGCAACGATGGTAAGACCGATGCTTATTGCAACAAGCGCTATCGCGCCGATAACGGGCAGACTTGCCACGTTTCCGGCGCCTGTGCTAATTATTCCGTTCTTAAAGCAATTACGGGGTCCTTTTTTGAAGCCATGCGGGCAGGGACAAGACCTGCGACGATGGTAAGAGCGATGCTTATTGCAATAAGCGCTATCGCGCCGATAACGGGCAAACTTGCCACGTTGGTCAGGCCTGCAAGGGCGGCGATGATGGCGTTTATCGGCAGGTTCAAAAGAAGGGTTATACCAATACCCATGACGCCTGCGATGGTGCCGATGATGGCAGTTTCCGCATTGAAGACGCGGGCAATATCCCGCTTTGAAGCCCCGAGTGAGCGCAATACGCCGATCTCCTTGGTCCTTTCCAAAACGGAGATGTACGTTATGATCGCGATCATGATGGTGGAAACGATAAGGGATATGGATACGAAGGCAATAAGCACGTAGGATACTGCGTTTACGATATCGGTAACGGAGCTCATCAACGCCCCAACGTAGTCGGTGTATTTTATCTGCTTATTCTTTTCCACGGAGGAGTTATATTCTTCAATAAGGGCGATGACCCTGTCCTTTGCCTCAAAGTCGGTGGGGTAGATGGATATTGACACGGGAGAGGAGGTGTCAACAAGGCCTATTCTCCTTTCAAGGGATACGTGGGTCTCGTAATTGTTTGCCCAGTTGCCGTCGCTTCCGAAAACGTTGAAGTAGTCGCTTGAGGAAAGATCGCCTGCCTCTCTTAAGGTCTGGGTAAATTCAAGGTCGTTATAGCTTTTTGCAAGGTCGGATTCCTCAACCCTTTTTATAAGCTTGTCCGTAAGTGCTTTTTGATAGCATACCGCGCTTAAAAGGCTGCCGGAGGCAGTACCTTCTTTTAACCTTACGACACCGACGATCTTTATCTTTTCCGTTTTGCCCGTGGAGATAAGGTCGTTTTTCTCCTCGTCGGTCATGGGTGCAAAGTGGGCGCCCCTTTCACCGAAGCGGGCCTCGTCGTAGTAGCCTACCTTCTTATAATGGTCCGTGGGGACAAGAATATTGTATTCAAGGCCTATAAGGCTGTCAAAGGAAAGACCCTCGGTGTAAGCAAGGCTTCTTTCAAATCGGGCGTTACAGGCGGCGTCGATCTCCTCGTCGGTCATTTCAAGATTGTTGGCCGTGTTAAAGTAGGAAAGTATCATTCTGTAAAAGGCCCAACGTACGTCGTCGTCGTTCATAAGCCCCAGCATATAAAGGACCAGGTCGCTCAGCTGGTTATAGTTATCAATAACGAGTATGGCGTCGTTATCCCCGGACGGCCATTTGCCCTGCAAAAGATCGTACTGGCTTTTAATAAGCTTTTCGTTGTCGATCATTTCAGAGAAGGCGTTCTGGGTGCTCATCATGGTCTCAAAGTTGTCGTAGTAATAATTGATCATTTCCATGGCATCCTTGCCGATGGAAACGTCACTTGGGAAGATACTCTCCATGGTGGGAAGCGTCAGCGGTGAAAGACTTTCGTAGTTTCCGCTTTCCGGGTTTATCTTGTTGTCGTAAACGTTGGTACGTAAACCGAAGTTGTAGTAGATAGAGCTTATTGCCGGGTCGTCGGCGTGGCCGTCGATAAAGGTCTTAAAGGCTGCAAGGTCGTTGGTGTTGATGTTGCCCGCCATGGTGGAAAGCATATCCCCGATAACGTTCTGGCTGGTTATCTTGTCCTCGTCGGGGAAGGCCTCTCCGTCACGGTCGACCTTTCCCAAAAAGTTGGCGATAAGCCCGGCCGTATCTACCGTCTGGGTGGTGATGGTTATGGGGTAGTTGGAAAGTGTATCCCTCTGTACGTTCTGTACGTAAGTGTTAAACCCTGCCGAAAGGGATAAAATCAGGGCTATGCCTATTATACCTATGGAGCCCGCAAAAGAGGTTAAAATGGTTCTTCCCTTTTTTGTGAACAAGTTGTTAAGGCTTAAGGAAAGTGCCGTTAAAAAGCTCATAGACGGCTTTTTAGGCCCTTTTGCGTCCCTCTTTGTACTGCCTGCCATCTCCGCACCTTGCCCCTCATATGGGTCTGTGTCGCTTATTACAAGGCCGTCGGAAAGCTTTACCGTCCTCGTGGAATATTCCTCGGCAAGCTCTGCGTTATGGGTGACCATAACGACAAGGCGGTCCTTGGAAAGCTCCTTTAAAATTTCCATTACCTGAACGCTGGTTTCGCTGTCAAGGGCACCGGTAGGCTCGTCGGCAAGGATGATCTGCGGATCGTTGACGATGGCCCTTGCAATGGCAACCCTTTGCATCTGCCCGCCCGAAAGCTGGTTGGGGCGCTTGGAAAGCTGGTCGCCAAGGCCGACCCTTTCAAGGGCGCTTTGGGCGCGTTTTCTTCTTTCCTCCCTGGATACGCCCGAAAGGGTCAAGGCAAGCTCAACGTTTTTAAGGACGGTCTGGTGGGGGATAAGGTTATAGCTTTGAAAAACGAAGCCAACAAGGTGGTTGCGATAGGTGTCCCAGTCCCTGTCGGAATAATCCTTGGTGGATACGCCGTTTATGACAAGGTCGCCGTCCGTGTAGCGGTCAAGTCCGCCCACTATATTCAAAAGGGTGGTCTTGCCGCAGCCCGACTGGCCGAGGATGGAAACAAACTCGCTTTTGCGGAAGTTTAAGCTTACCCCTTTGAGGGCGTGGACCTCAGTTTCGTCAACGCCGTAAATTTTTGTTATGTTTTTTAATTGAAGCATTTTTTGCCTCCTGAGAAAAAGTATTCTATTTTTGTTTTAAATATATTATCGCCCTTTTGTTGTGATTTTGTGTTTATATTGTAAAAAGGCAATAAAAAATATTTTGCTTAAAAAGGCGGCGCGCATCCACGCCCACGGGGCTTAAAGGCGACTTTTTTAAAGCCCGGCTTTAAGACGTTTTTAAGCAAAAATCCGCCTATAAGCCCATTAACGAGAGTTTTTCCGTGTGCTTAAAAGCGGATCTTTAGGTCTAATCTTTTCTTTTTATAATGGCGATATCAACGTCAAGGCCGATGCTTTCGCCCTTTTCTTTTACTATTTTTAAGGCGTCGCCAACTCTTACGACCCTTTTTGCCTTGCCGCCGGTTATGATGCCGCAGACGTCAAAGCTGAAGTTTTCCTTATTTTCAAGGTAGGGGATGATTTCGGCGGCCTCGTCTTTGTCAACGTGACCCACGTGGTGGCAGGCCTTTGCGTCCCAGTCGTAAAGATAAACCTTAACGTCCTTGCCGTCGTAGATTACGCCCGTTTTCTTAAATTCCTGCTCGGCGTATTCGTATACCACGTCGTCCTCGTATTCTTCCTTGATCTCAGAGGACTTAAGTCCGTCAAACTTATCAAGATATCCAAGCTTTACGCCCTGCTTGATCTCAGCGTCAAGTATATCCTTGACCTTTTCTCCGATCTCATTTTTCTTATCGGTACCCAAAACCTTGAAGGTCTTTGCAATAAGTACCTCGTTTGGCCTGTAAATCAGCTTCCTCTGGCGTTTTGCACACATATTCAGGAGAAGTTCATCGTTATTTTCGGGGGGTGTCAGCTTGAAGACCTCTTTTACGGGCTTTTGTTCGGCCGTTTCGCCGTCTTTTGCCTCGTCAGGGTTTTCGCTCGCGTCAACCTCGTCTTCTTCCTCGGGTTCTTCCTCGGCTTCGACCTCTTCTTCCTCTTCCTCCTCAGGCTCCTCTTCGCCCTCGTCCTCATCCTCGTCCTGCTTTTTGGCGGGCGCTTTTTTGGGTGCGGGCTTTTTGGCCTCTTTCTTGGGTGCTTCGGGTGCGGCAGGTTCTTCAGCGGGGGCTTCGGCTGCCTTTTCCTCAGCCTTTTCCCTAGAGGAAGCAAGTGGGGCAAGATAGCTTTCGCCAAAGACAGCGCCAAAGATAGCCTTTACCTCGTCAGCGGTTAAAACCTTAACGGGGGCTTCCTCATGGCAGGGGGATTGGGCCTCAACTGTAGCTTCAGCGGGGGCTTCGGCTGCCTTTTCTTCAGCCTTTTCCCTGCAGGAAGCAAGTGGGGCAAGATAGCTTTCGCCAAAGACGGCGCCAAAGATGGCCTTTACCTCGTCAGCGGTTAAAACCTTAACGGGGGCTTCCTCGTGGCAGGGGGCTTGGGCCTCAACAACGGCAGGGGCTTCGGCGGGGGCCACTTCTTCGGCCTCAACTTTTTCCGTTACCTCGGTTGCGGTAACCTCCTGGGCGGCAGCGGCCTGGGCGGCCTCAGTATCTCTTTCCTCCAGCTTTTTAAGCCAGGTTGCCTTTTCGTCCCCGGTAGAGGTCTGGTATTGGCATTCCATAAAGACGTCGCAAGAATTGCAATCGCCTGAGCAATCTAAAATGATGTCATCGTATTTCATAAATCACGCTTTCCGTTTTTTAGTAGAAATATTATACAGTAAAACCCGTCTTTTGTCAATCGCTTTGGTTACTTTATTTATAATATATTATAAATGATATATATATTGTTATATAGGCGGCCTATACGGAAAGTCTTTTGGGGGCTTTTTTTAAAATTCAAAAAAAATCGGCGCAAAAAAACGCCGATTCACCTTAAAGGCTTATTGGGATTATTCCATGCCGTCTTCGTAAGAGTCGCAAAGGGTGCAAGCCTTACTGCCGCAGGTTACCCTGACGGTGGAAAGCTTACATTTGCTTCCGCCGTAATTGTATTTGCATTTGGTTACGTCGCAAACGATGCCGTTGTTAAAATTATCCATAAAATACCTCCTAAATAAACCAAACGGTAATATTATTATTGCCGGAATAAAAAAAATTATCCCATCCGCAGGGATTTTTTTTGCCCATATGTCATATTTTTTCGCGGGCGGACATACCATTATTAAAAAAAAGGAGTTTTTTATGCCAGATATTGTTTGCGAAAATTTCCCCATGCCCGTCTTTGACGTCATTGAGGATTCCGCCCCCATAGAGGTAAAAATCAATCTTTCAAAGGATTATTCCAACAATATCCTTTCCTCAAGCGGCTACGTGGTGGCCGCCCGCGGCAGGATAGAGGGCGATCACGCCGTCTTTGGCGGCAAGGCCGTTTTCAATTTAATTTTTATGGGCGACGGAGCTACCCGTATGGAGTCGGCTGTGCGCTTTGATTTCAAAAAGGCCCTGCCAAGCGGCGACTTTCAGTGGTGCGAGGTAACTTACGGCTTAAGCGATATTTCCCACACACCGTCGGGGGATGGGGTAAGCCTTTCTGCCACCTTAAGCTATTGCATTTATCTGTACGGCCAGGTGCCATCGCCCTTTGTCAAGGATTACGGCGGCCTTAAAAAGATGGGTGAGTTTACCTACGACAGGCTTTTAAGGGGCGGCGGCTTATTTGATTTTGAGGAGGAGCTTTCTTTTTTAAAGATAGGCACCGTACTTTCCTCCTCCTGTACCCCCACGGTGACGGCCGTAAGAGGGGCACACGGCGCAGCCACGGCAGAGGGGGTTTTGCGTCTTGATATATCCTACCGCACTTTAGTGGGGGACGAGATTTTATACGAGCACAAAAAGGTGCCCTTTACCTTTGAAATGGATTGTCCCGATTGTGAGGAGGGCTGCTTTTTAACGGCCCATTATAACCTTGACGATCTTTCACTTACGGTCTTCACCTCCGACGACGACGGCCCCACGAGGGTGGCGTTTAAGGGCGCAGTGTACTTTTCCTTAGTGGGGGTAAAGCGGGTGACAGAGGGGTGCGTTGAGGATTGCTTCAGTACCCAAAATATTCTCGACGTCACGCAAAATACTTATACGTACCGCAATTTTTCATACCAACGGTGCGAAGATTTCAAAATTTACGCCAAGGCCATATGCGACGTGCCGGAATATTCCCGTCTTATAAGGGCCCTTTCACCAAGGGCCGCCATATCCTCCGTGGCGGTGGATGGGGGTGCCCTTAAAATCGAAGGGATCATTGCCTGCGACGGCGTATTCGTCGGTGACGACGGCCTCGTTGGGCGGCGGATAGAGCTACCCTTTTCCCAATCGGTGGACGTACCCGGCGACGGGGCCCACGTTACGTCGCTTAGTATAACTGATTTTGAAGCAAGGCTTAAGGGTGGCCGTGTGGAGGTCGACTGTCATCTTTGCATAAATTATTTTCAGTGGTCGTGGGGGGAGCGTCGCCTTATCACCGCCCTTCAAGAAGGCGAAGCCATTACCAAAAAACCCTCCGCAATAACCGTTTACGTCGCCCAAAAGGGTGACGAGGAGTGGGACGTTGTCAAGGCGACCGGCGAGGATATAGAGTCCATCCTTACTTTTAACCCCGATATAACCTTCCCCCTGAAGGGCGAGGAAAAGATAGTCGTTTTAAGGGGTGGCGCCCGGTGATTTATCCCGTGCAGCCCCTTAATGATAAAATTAAAAAACTGCCGTTAATCGGCTTATAGGTTGACTTTTTACACGATCCCCCCTTGTTTTAGCCTTAAAGCGAGGGGGGATTTTGTTATATTTGCCTAACGGCAAGTGATATGCCTTCGGCGTGATATTTTGCTAACGCAAAGTGATATTCGCCTATCGGCGAGTTGTGGCAAATATAATATAACTTTGACCATAGGTCAAAATATAACTGCTTACGCAGTTGGCGTTCGCTACGCTCGGCTAAACTGTTTACTGCGTAAACAATATCACTTTTAGCCACAAGGCTAAAAATATAACTAAATTATTTAACTATTCTGTGGTAAAAGATAAAGCCCACCATATTTCGCCTAAAGCGAAGTATAGTGGGCTACACTTTTATTTTGAATTTAAATCCCTATATCTATTGTAGTTTGTTTGGCGATTTTTCTTGACAGAAAAAGCCAAAAGGGCTTATACTAAAGTCATAAAATAAAAGGATACTTTATGAAAACAGTTCGGGTAAGGGGCTACGCCAAGGTCAATCTTTATCTGTCGGTCACGGGTCAAAGCGAGGGCTTTCATCAGCTGGACAGCCTTGCCGTCACGGTAAACGTTTACGACTCCGTCACCGTCACAAGGCGTCGCGACAAAAAGATAATAGTAAAATTCGGCGGCAGACATCAGCCCCATATTGAAGAAAGGTCAAACAACGCCTACAAGGCGGCGGTTTTGTTCCGCGATACCTTCAACACCTATGGCGTTGACGTGGTTATTACCAAGCGCATACCCATCGGCGGTGGGCTTGGGGGGTCAAGTGCGGATATTTCCGCAACCCTTTCCGCTATGAAGCTTCTTTTTGACGTTAAGGAGGACGTCAAGCCCTTGGCCGATGCTTTGGGAAGCGACTCCGGCTATCTTCTGACGGGGGGATATGCAAGGCTTGAGGGCAAGGGGGATAAGGTTACCCCCCTCGATCTTAACACCAAGCTGTATATGGTTGCCGTGCCCGTTGCGGGCGGGGTAAGGACAAAGGATTGCTTTTCCCTTTTTGACAGCCTCAACAAAGATCACAGCGCCGCCCCCACTTTTGAGGAGGTATACGCGGCCCTCAAGGAAAACACCTATGAAAAAAGGCATTTTTATAACGCCCTTTACGACGCGGCGTCAAGCCTTAACGTGGGCATTGCCCACGCGGCGGAGGATTTAAGGACCCTTTCCCCAAGGGGGCTGTTTATGACGGGCAGCGGCAGTACGGTCGTCGGCATTTTTGACACGGAGGAGCTTTGCCTGTGGGCAATGGATAAGCTTAAAAGGGACCACCCCCGCTGTTTTACCTGTCAAAGCCTTACCAAAAAGGAAATAGAAGACTTAAAGGGGCTTAAAAATCCCTTTATATTACAAACGGAATAATTTGATACTTAAATAAGATCGCCTTAATAGGGCTGATGTTCTTATCGGAGAATTTGAACAACGCCGCTAAGTGCGAGTATCGCATTTGACCGGTCAAACGCATTAGGGGCTAAGCCCAAACCCTTATTACAAACAGAAAGAGATAACAAATCGTGTTCGTCGAAATGTTATCTCTTTTTCTGTTAGTGAAGTTTTCGCTACCGCGAAAGTGAAGTTGTGCTACGCACAGCGAAGTTGCTCGTAAAGCTCGCAGTGAAGTTAAGTTTGCCCACTTTGCCAAAGGCAAAACTTCACTATCCGCAGGATAACTTCACTTACGAAGTAAACTTCACTTGCCCGTAAGGGCAAACTTAGTT
>JAFWAM010000133.1 GCA_017507595.1 Clostridia bacterium | reverse complement strand
TTGCGCCCAAATTGTATTTTACGTTGAAGACTTACAGTCTTCGGTATTTTATGTAGGAGAATTTATGGAAGAATTAACCGCTACCAATTTTATTGAAGAAATTATCAATGACGAGCTTTCCTCAGGCAAGGTTTCTTCAGTTCAGACCCGTTTCCCGCCGGAGCCTAACGGCTACCTTCACATCGGTCACGCAAAAAGCCTTTGCATCAACTTTGGCACGGCCGAAAAGTACGGCGGCAAGTGCAACCTCTTCTTTGACGACACCAACCCTTCAAAGGAAAAGACAGAGTACGTTGAGGCCATCAAAAAGGATATCGAATGGCTTGGCTTTAATTGGAAGGAGATCCATTATGCCTCAGACTTTTTCGACGACATTTATTCTCTCGCGGTAAAGCTTATTGAGGATGGCAAGGCCTTCGTCTGCGATATGACGGCCGACCAGATCCGTGAAAACCGCGGCACCTTAACCGAGCCCGGTAAGGAAAGCCCTTACAGAAATCGCTCCGTCGAGGAAAACCTTAAGCTGTTTGAGGAAATGAAGAACGGCCTTTACGCCGACGGCGAAAAGGTTTTGCGCGCAAAGATCGACATGGCGTCACCCAACATCAACATGCGTGACCCCGTTATTTATCGCGTTCTTCACGCAACCCATCACAGGACGGGGGATAAGTGGTGCATTTATCCTATGTACGACTTCGCACACCCTATATGCGACTCCATGCAGGGCGTTACCCACTCCCTTTGCACCCTGGAGTTTGAGGATCACCGCCCCCTATACAACTGGGTGGTGGAAAACACCTGTGTAGAGCATAAGCCAAGACAGATAGAGTTCGCAAGGCTCAACATAACCAACACGGTTATGAGCAAGCGTTACCTTAAAAAGCTTGTCGAGGAAAATATGGTCGACGGCTGGGACGATCCCAGAATGCCAACCCTCACAGGCCTTCGCAATAGAGGTGTGCCCGCTGAAGCCCTCAAGCGCTTCTGCGAGGAGATCGGCGTTGCCAAGGCAAACTCCGAAATAGAGGTAGGCTACTTTGAGCATTTTATCAGGGACCATCTTAACCTTAACGCCCCAAGGGCAATGGTATGCTTCAACCCCATCAAGGTCATCATTGACAACTATGAGGGAAGCGAAACGGTGGAAACCGACGTCAACCCCAACCGCCCCGAGGACGGCAAGCGCACCATGACCTTCGGCAAAGAGGTCTATATTGACGGCGAAGACTTTTCAGTTGCGCCCCCACCCAAATACTTCCGTATGAAAAAGGACGGGCTCGTAAGGCTTAAAGGGGCCTACGTCGTAAGATGTGACGATTACGTTTTAAACGAGGACGGCTCCGTTAAGGAAGTCCATTGTACCTATCTTCCCGAAACCAAAAGCGGCAACGACGGCAGCGGCATCAAGGTCAAGGGCACGATTCATTGGGTGGATGCAAATAACTTCGTTCCCGTTGAGGTAAGAAGATACAGTTATCTTTTAAACGACGCCGAATATTCCGGTCAGGACTTTTCCGAAAGGATGAACTATAACAGTAAGGAAATTGTCCCCGCCGTCGGCGAGGCCTACGTTAAGGAGGCCCCTGAAGGCGAAAGCTTCCAGCTTCTCAGAAAGGGCTATTACAAGAAGATGCCTTCCTCCAAAAATATCGTTTTATCCGAAATCGTATCCCTTAAGGACAGCTTTAAGGCAAAATAATTCCAAAAAAAGGAATATTTTCTCATTTCCGTCCATAAATTTCAATTATTTAGGCAAATTTTTGCAAAAAGGTATTGACAATTTACTTGGTATTTAATATAATATTCTTGTGTGATTGTATGAAGTCAGCTTCAAAAATGGCAATCGCACCAATTACCACGAGGTGAAATATGTATTGGGTTGTTGACATTTTATTCATTCTTGCCTTAGTCGCAACAATGTTTTTCTGTTACAAGGGGGGCTTTTTAAAGCTGATCACAGGCATACTTAAGTTTGTATTCCTTATCGTTTTCGGCCTTCTTTACATAGCTGCTTTATTGCTCCTTCTCTACAAGCTCGGCGTT
>JAFWAM010000132.1 GCA_017507595.1 Clostridia bacterium | reverse complement strand
GGGTGCGTTATCTTTTTTGTAATCCAAAATATCAAATAAATCTTCCATACGTTCACCGTGACAGTTATTTGCTAAGCTTAACGTTAATATAATTTTACTATGAAAAAATCACTTTTAAAAGGCTTTGACAGATCAACCCTGACGGTTGCCATAATTGCCCTTTTGGGGATAATATTTATAACCAACTCCCAAACCTATATCCAAACGACATTTTTTGGAATAAAGCTTTGGGCGACGGCAGTTTTGCCCTCCATACTACCCTTTTATTTTTTGACGGGGGTCTTTACAATGACGGGCTTTGTGGAAAAGCTTGCTAAGGGTCTGTCCCCTGTGGCAAGGGTCTTGTATAGATCCAATGGTATAAGCCTTTATGCAAGGCTGATGAGCGTCCTCTGCGGATATCCCATGGGGGCAAAAATATTATCCGAGCTTTATCTTGACGGCATAATAACCCGTAGCGAAGCGGAAAAATACTCTACCTTTTCTTCAACGGCGGGGCCAATTTATATCGTGGGCACAATATCAATGGGGATGTTCGCCAGTCCTAAAATAGGTGTGATTTTGCTGTCTTCCCACCTTTTAAGCAGTGCTTTGACGGGTGTTTTGTTTAGAAAAATGCCAATTAACCGACCTATAGGCTCACTTTTTAACAAAGAAGATACAAGCGACGCGCTTTATAAGGCGATGCATCAGGCGGTCACGTCCGCCCTGATGGTGGGAGGGTTTTCCGCAGTATTTTATACCTTTGGAAGATGGCGATTGACTTTAAGATCCTTGAACCTTTAGTGTTTATCCTATCCCCGATCCTTGGACGGGAGGTAGCAAGGATAGTCCTTGTCGGGCTTGTTGAATGCACGACGGGGGCCTTGATGCTTTCGAGCCTTCCCCTGTCGAGGCTGAACCTTAGCTTAACCAGCGGGCTTATTGCCTTTGGCGGAATAGCTGTGTGGTTTCAGACCATAGGATATCTGACAGCGGCAAGAGTAAGAATAAAAGTCTTTGCCGCATCAAAGGCCGTACATACTATTTTAGCTTTTTTGATCTGCTATATTCTGTCAGCATTTGTGTGATCTCGTAAGGGACCAGCTCGTCAATGGGAAGGCCATCCTTAAGGCGTTGCCTGACGGCGGTTGAGCTGACCTTTAAAAGGGCCTTTGGACATTGAAAGAACATTGTCTGAATATCCTTATTGCGGCCCGAATTAAACTTAAAGCATTCCTCCTCGTACTCGACGTCCTTTTTATCGCGCACACCGCGCACGTAATAGACGGCTTGATTGTCGCGCATAAAGTCGGCAAGATAGCCGTCAAAGGCAACTACCTTTACCGTAGAGTATTTTTTGCAGGCTGCCTTGACCATTTCAAGCCTTTCCTCAAGGGAAAAGGTGTATTTTTTTTGATCGTTAACGCCGATTGCAACGATTACCTCGCCAAACATCATACAGCAGGAGCCTATGACGTGCATATGGCCGAGGGTAATGGGGTCAAAGGACCCTGCAAACACGCATTTATCCTTTAAATAATTCATTTTTACTTCCGCCTGTAAATATTAAAGCAGTTTTTGCCGTAGCGACGGCTTGAAACGTATTCTAAATTTTCAAGACCCTCGGAATAGGCTTTTTCGTTTTCGTACACGACGAAGCCGCCCTCCTTTAACAAATCAATCCTGCCGTCGATCACCGTCAAGGCCCTTTCGCCAAGATCGGTTTTATAGGGCGGGTCAAGAAAGATAATATCAAAGGACATTTGGGTCGATCCAAGATAAGATATGGCGCTTACATTTATTACCTCGCCAACCTCCTTTAAAAGGTCGAGATTGGCCTTGATAAGATCTATGCTGCGCCTGTCAACGTCAGTAAAGACTACGGCCTCGGCCCCGCGGGATAAAGCCTCCAGTCCCATTGCGCCCGTGCCGGCAAAGCCGTCGTAAAAGGCACAGCCCGGTATCGTGGAGGAGAAAATATTGAAAAAAGCTTCCCTTCCCCTGTCGGACGTCGGGCGTATATCCGTGCCTGGAAAGGATTTTAAAACCCGGCTTCTGTGCCGTCCTCCGATTATCCTCATAATCTATCCTTTATCCTTCAGTTGCCGCCGAAAGCGTTTTTAATGAGGTTTTCCATTGCACTTACCCCAAGCTGTTCCTCAAGACGGTACTTTTTGGCAGCGGCTTCAATAATAGCCGGGATGTTCCTTCCCGATTGAACGGGGATGCGGAAGGTAGTTACGTCCTGATCTAAAAGCCTGGTAAAATACTTTTCGTCGCCGAGGCGGTCGTACTCCGTATCGGGCGTCCACTTTAAAAGCTCAACAACGATATCAACCTCCTTTTCCGGACAGACGGAGGCGGAGCCGTACCTGGTCTTCACGTTGATGATACCAATCCCACGGACCTCCATATAGTACTGAATATTTTTGGGGGCTTTGCCGACCAGCTTATCCCCTGATTTTTGCAAAACGACCGTATCGTCCGCAACAAGCCTGTGCCCGCGGGAAATAAGCTCAAGGGCGGTCTCACTTTTGCCGATACCGGCTGAGCCCGTTATCAGAACGCCCACACCAAAGACGTCAAGAAGAACGCCGTGAACCCTGTCGATGGGGGCAAGCTCTTCAGACAGGTAAAGCATGAGGTCGTGAATAAGAACCGTCGTTACCTTTTCGGACAGGAAAAGCGGGCAGGAATATTCCTTGCTCATCTCGTAAATTTCGTCTAAAACGTCTAAGTTTCTTGCGATGATAAGACAGGTTAGATTGCTGGCAAAAAGCTGTTTAACCGCGTTATAGCGGGCTTTTTCGGGCAAGCTTTTGATAAATTCGTGCTCGGCGTTGCCAATGATCTGGACGCGGCGATTTGCAAATTTTTCATAATACCCCGCAAGCTGAAGTCCCGGTCTTAAAACTGACGTGCTGGAAAGCTCCACCTCGCCAAGACCTTCGTTTATAATAGACAGGCCAAGCCTGTCGGCAAACTCATTAACGCTTACTGTTTTAACTATTTTCATTGGCGTTACTCCTTAAAAAATCGTATATGATCTGCGCATACTTTTGACCGATGCCGTCCACGCGGGCGATTTCTTCAACCGTTGCCCCACGAAGGCTTTCAAGGGTCTTAAAGTGTTGCAAAAGTGCTTTCTTCCTGATTTTGCCCACGCCCTTTACAGAATCCAGCAAGGACTCTAAATTGCGCTTTAAGTGGCGGGAGCGGAAGTACGTTACGGCAAAGCGATGAGCCTCGTCACGGATCCTTTGCAAAAGCCTGAGGGCGTAATCGCGCTTGGGGATGAGGACGGGATCGCTATTGTGAACGGTAAAGATCATTTCCTCACGCTCCGCAAGGGAAATAAGATCAATATCAGTGATGGAAAGTCTATCGAAAATTTCCTTAACGGCGCTCAGCTGCCCCTTGCCACCGTCAATGACCACAAGGTCGGGCTTGGGGAATTTTTCCTCCTCGGCGGTGCCGAGCTTTAGAAGGCGCCTTTCCAAAGTTTCCTGTAAGGAGGCAAAGTCGTTGGCCCCCTCAACAGTCTTTATCATAAAGCGGCGGTATTCCTTAGCGGCCTTTTCGCCGTCCACAAACACCACCATGGAAGCAACCTTGTCAACCCCCGAAACGTTTGAAATGTCGTAACACTCCATACGCCTTGGATATCGGGAAAGCTTTAAAACCTCCTTAAGGCGCTGGCAAGCGTTAACGGTCATATCCTCGTCATGGAGGATCTTTGAAACGGTCTTGTCAAGATAGTCCTCTGCATTGCTGAAGGCCATTTCGGCAAGCTGTCGTCTTACGCCCTGCTTGGGAACGAGGATGGACACGGATTTTTTATATTCGGTCTTGAAATAATCTGAAAGAAGATCGGCCTCCTCACAGTCGCTGTAGAGAATGATCTCGTCAGGAAGCTCCTTCCCGTCCGAGTAATAGCGGCGGATAAACTGGGCCGTTGCGTCGCTTATTGAGGAGCTTACGCCGCTTAAGGAAAAGCTTTTTGCACCCTGCATCCTGCCGTTTCGGGTAATAAGAAGGTTGGCCGAATAATACAGGCCGTTGGTGGCAACTGCGATAATATCGGCGTTTATAAAGCGATTGAGGTTGGTTATCTTTTTTTGCTTTACCTTGTCAAGCATTTTAAGCCTCTCTCGGACGGAAATAGCAAGCTCAAACTCGCCGTTATCGGCAAAGCGCGCCATCTTTTCGGTGAGGATCCTTTCTGCGTCCTCGTCATTGCCCGATAAAAAGTCAATGGCGCGGTTAACCTGCAAGGCGTATTCCTGCGGGGAGATTTTACCCGTGCAGGGCCCAAAGCACCGCTTGATATGGTAGTTTAAGCACTCACGTTTTTCACACCTTCCCTCAAGGGAAAGGGTGCAGGAGCGCAGCATATAGCATTCGTTTATTATTTCCAGAATATCCTTGACGGAAACCCCGCCCATGAAGGGGCCGAAGTATTTTGCGCCGTCGCGGGTTATCCTGCGGGTAATTTCAAAGTAGGGATAAGCCTTTTTAAGGTCTATCTTAAGATAGGGATAGGTCTTGTCGTCCTTTAAAAGGATGTTGTATTTTGGCTTATGCTTTTTGATGAGGTTATTTTCTAAAGAAAGGGCGTCAACCTCGGACCGTGTTATGACGTAATAAAAGTCTGCAATATTTGAAACCATCGCCATGACCTTGTCGGTCTTCACACCCTGGTGAAAGTACTGTCTTACCCTGTTTTTTAAAACCTTTGCCTTGCCCACGTAAATGACCTGCCCTTCGCCGTTTAGCATAACGTAAACGCCGGGGGCATCGGGAAGCATTTTAATTTTCTTTTCTAAAACGTCGTTCATATTTACCGTGAAGTCTTAAAGGTTAAAAACCAAGGGCGAAGAAATTATCTTCGCCCTATTTTTTAAAATTATTTTGCGTATTCAACTGCGCGCCATTCCCTGATAACGTTAACCTTGATCTGACCGGGATACTCAAGCTCTGCCTCGATCTTCTTTGCAATATCCTTTGCAAGGAACATAGCTTGATTATCGTCGATCTGCTCCGGCTTAACCATTACGCGGATCTCGCGACCGGCCTGGATTGCATAGCTCTTTTCAACGCCGTGGAAGCCTGTTGCAATGGCTTCAAGCTGTTCAAGACGCTTGATATAGTTTGTACCGGTTTCTCTTCTTGCGCCGGGCCTTGCGCCTGAAATTGCGTCGGCTGCCTGAACCAAAACGGCTTCGATGGTCTTAGGCTCCACATCGCCGTGGTGAGCCGCAATACAATTGACAACGTTCTTGCTTTCCTTAAACTTTTTAGCAAGATCGACACCGATGGTAATGTGGGTACCCTCGACCTCGTGGTCAACAGCCTTACCGATATCGTGAAGCAAGCCGCCGCGCTTTGCAAGATTGACGTCAACACCCAACTCTGCCGCCATCATGCCGGCAAGGTGGGAAACCTCAATAGAGTGCTTTAAAACGTTCTGGCCGTAGCTTGTCCTGTATTTTAACCTGCCGAGGATCTTGATAAGCTCGGGATGGATGCCGAAAAGACCAACCTCAAACATGGCTTCTTCACCGTTTTGTTTGATCTGAGATTCAAGCTCCTTCCGAACCTTTT
>JAFWAM010000131.1 GCA_017507595.1 Clostridia bacterium | reverse complement strand
GGCTTAAGCCTGTGGAGCAGTCTGATTACGTCCTGACCGACGACAAGGCCCCGGTGGAGCTTTTAGGCATGCGCGTCCTTGACGACATGATCTTGGAGGAGATCTCTTACGTGAAAAAGGCCATTGAGGGTAAATCCTTAAGGGAGCTTATTAAAATGCTTTTTTCGGGGGAGCTGTTCTGATAGCTTAACGCTTGCTCTCGCAGCAGATAAAATTTTTTCAGGAAGTATTTTTTATGATTATCAAAGGCTTACAAAAGCTTACTCTTTTAGATTATCCCGGCAAGTGTGCCGCCACGATTTTTACGGCGGGCTGTAATTTGCGCTGTCCCTTCTGCCACAATAAAGAGTTGGTGCTTGGGGGGGTTCTCCCGTTATCCCAACCGATCAGGTGCTGGATTTTCTTAAATCGAGGAAGGGCCTTCTGGACGGAGTTGCCATTACCGGAGGAGAGCCCCTTTTACAGCCCGATCTGGAGGATTTTATCCGCTCGGTAAAAGATATGGGATTTCTGGTCAAGCTTGACACCAACGGATGTTACCCCAAAAGGCTTAAGGCCCTCATTGACGGCGGCCTTGTGGACTACGTGGCCATGGACGTTAAAAACACCTTTAAAAAATACCCCTTGACCGTCGGGGTGGCGGACTTTTCAACGGACGGGGTAAGGGAAAGTATAAATCTTCTTTTAGAGGGTAGGGCCGATTATGAGTTCCGCACCACCGTCACAAAGGAGCTTTTCACCCTTTCGGATTTTTGTGAGCTTGCTTCTCTTGTGCCCGGGGCAAAAAGATGGTTCCTGCAATATTATAAGCCTTCTGACGGGGTTTTGGCGGGGCCTTTTTCGACCCCCGAGGAGGCTGAAATGGATAGTTATTCAAAGGCCCTTCAAAAAACCGCATTCCACGTTGGGCTGAGGGGATAAATAACCACAAAAACCCCACTTTTTTGCATACATGCAGTATAAATGAAAATTTGTATAAAAGCACAATATCTTGTGCTTTTTTATTTTTTTGTCCACAAAATGTGCCTGTAAATCCTTGACGAGGTCAAGGGGGATATGGTACTATATATCTACACCCAAAAATTTAGAAAAAGGAGAGGCGTTTTTATGTATCAAGTGGTGAAAAGAGACGGTCAGACAGTTGACTTTAACATTGCGAAGATTTCATCGGCGATAACAAGGGCGTTTGAAGCTTCCGGCAGGCAGTTTCATCCCAACGTAATTGATTTTCTTGCCCTTAAGGTTACCGCAGATTTTGAAAATAAAATCGTCAACGGCATGGTCGCCGTTGAGGACATACAGGACAGCGTAGAATCAATTTTAATCGAAGCAGGCTACGGCGACGTGGCAAAATGTTACATCTTATACCGTAAGCAAAGGGAAAAGATCCGTAACATGAAGGCCACCATGCTCGACTATAAATCCATAGTTGACGGGTATCTTAAGGTTGCCGACTGGCGCGTTAAGGAAAACTCCACCGTTACCTATTCGGTAGGCGGACTTATCCTATCAAACTCGGGCGCAATAACGGCAAACTACTGGCTGTCTGAAATTTACGACGAGGAGATCGGCAAGGCTCACCGCAACGCCGATATTCACATTCACGATCTGTCAATGCTTACGGGCTACTGCGCAGGCTGGTCCTTAAAGCAGCTTGTTCAGGAGGGTCTTGGCGGCGTAGTAGGTAAGATCACCTCCAAGCCCGCATCCCACCTTGCATCCCTTTGCAACCAGATGGTAAACTTTTTAGGCATCATGCAAAACGAATGGGCAGGGGCGCAGGCGTTTTCCTCATTTGACACCTATCTTGCTCCCTTCGTAAAGGTAGACAACCTTTCCTACGGGGAGGTTAAAAAGGCAATCGAATCCTTTATTTACGGCGTAAACACCCCAAGCCGTTGGGGTACGCAGGCTCCGTTTTCCAACATAACCCTTGACTGGGTCGTCCCCAACGACTTAGCAGAGCTTAACGCCATCGTCGGCGGCAAGGAAATGGACTTTAAGTACAAGGACTGCAAAAAGGAAATGGACATGGTCAACAAGGCCTTTATCGAGGTCATGATCGAAGGCGACGCC
>JAFWAM010000130.1 GCA_017507595.1 Clostridia bacterium | reverse complement strand
GGTGATTTATCCAAGGATCTGGATGAAAAACCTAGCCCCGTATCCCCACGTGCGGAAAAGACAGATCGACCCTCGCCCTCCCCATCCTTTGAGGAGGTAGACCTTCTCGAAAAGGAAGCTAAACAGTTTAAGTCAGATCTTATCTTCCGTATTGGGGAGGTAAGCTTATCGATTATTTTATTCGTCGTAAGCTTGTTTTTAAAAAGCGGCTCGGGTGGCTTTAGCCTCCACACGGTGATTTTGGTCCTGGCTTTTTCCATAGCGGGCTACGACGTGGTATACGGTCTGTATACTGATATAAAAAATAAAGCGCCGCTCAACGGCAACCTAACGGCCCTTCTTGCCGCGGTCAGCGCCGTTGTATTAGGTCACGCGGCCTTCGGTGCGCTGTTTATCATACTCTTCAGCGCCGCAAGAAATTTTTCCGCTTTTGCCGATCGTTATAAGGAGCTTTCAATTTTAAAGTCCTACTACACGGGCAGTCTTCCCGTTTTGGTCGGAGAGGAGCAAACCTCTTTACAGGATCTCAAGATTGGCGACACTATTACCCTTGAGGAGGGGCAATATATCCCTTGCGACGGCACAAGCCTTTCCGATGGCGAGGTCTTGTATAAGACCGCATCCTTATCTGCCCCCGTAAGCGTTAAAAAGGGCGATCCCGTTTTTGCCGGAAGCATTGCTTTAACGGGCGGGCTTTTGGTTAAGGTTGAATCACTTTTCGGCCACTCTGTCATCGATGGTGAAGGTGAAGCTTTTCTTTCTCACAAGGAAGCAAAAAAAGCCGCTTCAAAAAGCAAAAAAGTGGCGAAAATCGCCTTATACGTGGACTTTTGTGCAATTTTATTATCACTTATTATTACTTTTATCCCGCCGATTTTCACCCAAAGCTACGGCGACAACTTATCAAAATGGGCCCTTATCGGCGCGGCTTTATTGGGGATTGTATCCCTTCACGGCATTATTGGTTTTTACCTTAACGCCTTTGATAATTTGGTCGTTACAGGGGTAAAAAGATCTGTTTTATTCGGTGACGAAAGGGCAGTTTCCCGCCTTGCTTCAGGCAACGATCTGACCGTTGACGCGGCCGTTTTAGTGGAAGATGGCAAGGTAAAGGAGGACGCTTACGGCATGCTTAACGAATTTTTAGCCTGCGGCGTTAAAAACGTCAAGGTTGACTTTAAGTCGGCAAGCTATCCCGAAAGTGTGGTTTGCGACCTTGACTTTACCCAAAATCCCGTCAAATAACCCAAGGAGATTTTCGCAGGGAATAACGGCGATATATCCCTGACCGAGGGCAAAAACAGGGTTTTAAACGATCAGATATCCTTTATGCCCCTTGCATACAAAATGGCAAAAAACACCGCGTCAAGTGCAAAAGCTGGCCTTATACTTTCAGCTGTTTTAAAGGTGGTTTCGTTGGCGTTGATTTTTGTCATCCCGGCCGTAAGCCCAATTGTTTTCCTTTCGGTATCGGCCCTTGGCGAGGCTATCTGCTCAGCTTTGTGCCTTGCGGGATTAAAGAAATTCAATTAAAGATAAATTTAAAAGAAATCCGTTTAAAGCATTGGTTAATGCCAATGCTTTTTTTCTTTTTAATATTTCACCAAAACCACACTTTTATAGGTTGACAACGGCC
>JAFWAM010000129.1 GCA_017507595.1 Clostridia bacterium | reverse complement strand
TATTCATCTTATCTACCATAAAAATCATCAATTATAGACATGATTCGCGATTTATATCTATTAATAAACTTTACCGCGTCTCTATTTTGCTTAAGCTCACATCCATTTTTCCATTTCTAAATATTCTGCCCACACTTTGCCCTTTTTTATATATATGCGCATGTGGAAGTTCGCTCTCTCCACTATTAATTGTCACTCTATACCCGTCTTTACCTTCTGGACGAAAAGGCTTATATTCACCACAATTTCTATTATGCACTAAAATGTTGCTTTCAGTAACGTAATAGGTGTGAAAGTCTGAAACTTCAAGATTGTAGGTGGCTTCGGGGATTGAAAGGTTTTCAATACTTACCGATTACACTACGCCAAAAGTGCCGTCAGAAAGCAATACCTTGTCGCCCGGTTTAAGGTTTTTTGCAGACACCCATTTTTCGGATAATCCGTAATAGCTTGCATGCTCCTGCACCTCATCAAACTCGCGAAGGCTTGTGTTTTCCGGCACGTAATATTTGTGACCGGGTGTTGAGGTTATCTCTGCCAAGCCATTTTCAGACTCAATCTTAACAGTACACCAGCGGTCTGTTTCGTTGCGAAAAACCCTTAAAACCGGCTTATACGCGGACTTTTAGGGTTTTCATTACACTCAATTTACATTGTTTCTGATTCAAACCATTTTTTTGTTCTTTTGCCACAGTTTGCACAAACTAAATCAACGCTTATCCAATCAAAGGCATTTGCCCAGTTTTCACGGATGTTAATATCATCGGGTAAGTCAGTCAGTACATCATTTTTACCTGTATGGCAAATGGTCACAAGAACATTGTAGAGGTTAGTTCCACAATTTCTACATTTGCTTTTCTTGGTAAATTGTATTTTTCTTTCGTTTCCACCGTGATTTATCGTCATAGCATCATACCCATTTTCATCCGGATCGAATAATATAAATTCCTCATTTTTATCCTTCGGTTGTACTTTAATCACTTCTTTATGATGACTTTTTTCTATTTGCAACGATAATTCAGTTATGTCAATCTCGCCAATTGGCGTGCCTTCCACTGTAAGATGACCAAATGTAGGGTTCACCAAAATCGTTTCTATTACTCTATCACCTTTAATTTCTTGTTTAGTCGTATAATATCCACCTTGTTTTTTAATGCGTTCCGCATTTGATTTCAAAATCTCCTCAACTTTTAAAAAATACTCCTTTTCAGTTGCTGTCGGCTGAGTCCGCCCATGATAGATATAAAAAGATTCTTCGCAATCAATCGATAACTGAATAATAATTTTAAATGAACCGTCAGCGGCTTCCTTAAACTCAAGTATACGCCCTACGTTTCTAAGATATTTAGGTAGATAATCCTTCATTTTGCCTCCTTTAACCAAATAGCCAAACCGGATCTGGTATGTGTACCTTTGGATTGTTAACACGCATCAACACTACTTTATTCAATAAACGTATACCACCACTAGTATTTTTCACTTGCGTTTTACTCGCAACCTCTATCGCTTCAAACAAACCATCTATCCGTTTCCCTATAATATTGGGTTAATTAAATTATATCACAACAAAGAAAGCGTGTCAATAGGCGGAAATAATTTCGCAAAAAACATAAAAAAGTAGACCTATACGCCCGTTATCGGACATATAGGCCTTTTGCTTATAAAATGTTTAAGACTGCTTTATTACGATATATTTTTCAAGTGGTCGTAAAAAATCTTCGCAAAAAAAATTTTCAACAAAAAAGCCGACCGAAGGAAACGCCCGTCGATCGGCCTATTAAATTTTAACCTTATTGGTGGGAAAGGTTTATTGCTTGCCGCCTGAGGCGCGGCCCACCCCAAGGCTTATGATAAGGGCGTTGTTTACCCTTTCCATAACGCTGTCGGGGAGGTAGCCAATTCTTTCCTTCAGCCTGCGCTTGTCAATGGTGCGGATTTGCTCAAGTAAAATTACCGAGTCCTTTACCAAGCCGTAGTTAACGGCGGGCAGCTCTATATGGGTTGGCAATTTTGCCTTGTCAAGTTTGCTTGTGATGGCTGCGGCTATTATCGTAGGGCTGTGACGGTTGCCTATATCGTTTTGAACGACGAGTATTGGTCTTACGCCGCCTTGCTCGCTGCCAAAAACCGGGCTTAAATCCGCGTAGTATAATTCGCCTCTTTTTATCATAAATAACCTCTAAAGCGGATCGTCCCCGTATATTTTATGACGGAATTGTTTTTTTCGTCCGCTATGAGATAATTATTGACTGATTTTTGGCTTTTATACTTTTTTTGCGCTTTTCAGCTTAATAATTCCAAAAGCCTTGCCCTTAGCGTCGGATCTGCCTCGTAACCGTATTTCCTTTCGGCGCGGGGGGTGGGGTTTGAAAACTCCTCAAGACGGCCATCCCCCAAAAAGACTATCTTATCGCCCAAAAAAACTGCCTCGTCAACGGAGTGGGTAACGATGACCGACGTCTTGCCCGAATACGTCAACAAGTCGACGTATATGTCCATTATTCGCCTTTTTAGCCCCAGATCAAGGGAGGAAAACGGCTCGTCACAAAGGATGGTTTTTGAGGGGTAAGAAAATGCGCGGATAAGGCTTACCCTTTGCTTTTCGCCCCCCGATAAAAGGCTTGCGCGCTTGTTTAAAAGACCGTCTATCCCCACGGCTTTAATATACCCGTCTATGGCGGAAAGAGCTTCAGCCTCCCCCATCACGCCACTTAAGGTGTAAAGAAGATTTTCCTTGACGGTCAAAAAGGGTATGAGGCGCGGCTCCTGAAAGACATAAGACACGTCGCCAAATCCAAAGGCCTCCCCCTCAAAATCGGTAAGACCCGCAACGATGGATAAAAGGGTGGTCTTGCCGACCCCTGACCTACCAACGACAGCGGTAATTTTTCCGTCGGGGATCTCAAGGGAAAAGTCCTTAAAAATCGACTTATTGCCCCACTTTTTAGTAATTTTATTTAATCTTGCCATTTTTTATTCTCCTTATGATAAACCTGACAAGCTTAAGAAAAAGCTCCAATAAACAGCTCATGACGATGGCTGTCACCGTGTAGGCAAAAAGGGTGGCCGTATCAAGGTTTGCCTTTGATATCTGCATCAAGACACCAAGGCTTTGAGCGGTCTGGGCCAAGGCCTCTGCCGCGACGATAAGCTTTACGTTTAAGGAAAGTGCGCTTACCGCGTCGGAAAATATCTTGTCGCTGACAAAGGGAAGATAAAGCTTAAAGACCGTCACCCTTGTCGGCACCTTGTAAATTTTTGACATTTCCAAAAGCTTTTCGTCACAGGACTTGATGGCCGTAAGCACCGACGAATACATGGTCGGGAAGATCACTGCAATTGCAACCAGCATGGGGCTTATTTTTGAACTGAACCATATAAGGCACAGGAAAATAACGCTCATGGTGGGGGTTGCCCTGACCAGGACGACTATGGGGTAAAAAAGTCTTTCTACCACGGTGGACAGCCTTGCAAAAACCGCAAAGGCCACCGCAAGGACGAAGGCATGCACCCAATTCATCCACCTCTTCGATTCTGGTCACCGTCTCCACCTCGACCACCGAATCGGTGTAGCGGAAGGAGTGAACCACCGCAAGGTCATTGTCGTACTG
>JAFWAM010000128.1 GCA_017507595.1 Clostridia bacterium | reverse complement strand
GCGATATCGTAAAATGCGCAACAAAGATCTGTAAAAAATAACCGTATTTTCCTTATCATAAGCCCGGGATAAAAACCGTTCAAGTCAAACAAAATGGCCGAAAAAAGTCTGTTGTTTTACCGAAAAGACCTGCCGATGGGCACTTATGCCATAATATTTATAATGTTACGCGTGCGTGCCCGCGACAAAAAGGGCGGCTTATCCGTAAAATCCATAAGTCTTTTTTACTGTAAAGTGATTAAAAATATCCGTTTTGTCCTTATATATGCACGATATGTACGTTGTTTATCAGCTTAAATTTTGTTAGTATATAGTTAGATAACTAAAATTATAGGTGGTAATATGGACAATTTATTTAACCTTTCAGCCCACAAGGCTCAAATCGAAAGTTTAGTCAAGGCAAACGGCTACACCGTTTATCCTTTTTCCGTAAATCAAGCAGAGGATACTACTTTGTTTATGGTCAAGCTAAGTGACGGTGACGGTTTGGTGGTTGTCGGCGACAAGGCAGACGCCTTTACGGGCACCCCCTTGAATGCTGACGGAGTCAAGGCCCTTCTTTGCCCCCTTAACCACGGCAACGCAACGGCTTTAAAGGCCCTTTGTCCCTTTACGGCCCCCATTCGCGTTTTAGGCAAGGCCCGCTCATTTGGTCTTGGCGACAGATTGGGCATTGCGACCCCCGGCCACATTTCCATTTTCAACCAATACGATGCCTATCCCGTTTTCGCCCAGCAGTCCATCAGGGAGCTTAACCTTACCCAAAGGACATATGAGGACGTTTTGGATGCGGCAACCTTTTATACCTTCCGTGACGGCTACAAGACGGGCTACGGCGCCGACGGCGACCACTTAAAGACCGAAGCTGACATTGAATACGCTTTGTCCTTGGGCTTTACCATGATCACCCTTGACTCAAGCGAGCATATCAAGGTCGGCGTTGAGTCTTTATCCGTTGAAGATCTTGACGCACGGGTAACCTTAACCGACGAATACAGACAAAAATATTTGAACAAAAAGTTCGATTTAGAAGGCTCTGTCGTGGAATTCGACGAAGACACCTTAAAGAGAACGGTTTTGATTTATCAGGACGCAATCGCTTACACGACCCACATTTACAATAAATATCTTGCAAGCGGCAAGTACGATTGCGACTTTGAAATTTCCATCGACGAAACCCCAACCCCAACGACGCCTGAGCAGCACTTCTTCGTCGCAAACGAATTAACGTTAAACGGCGTGTCGTTCCAAACTGTTGCGCCAAGGTTCTGCGGTGAATTCCAAAAGGGCGTTGACTATATCGGCGATATTGCCCAGTTTGAAAGGGAATTGATCGTCCACGCGGCAATTGCCCGCCACTTTGGCTACAAGCTGAGCATTCACAGCGGCTCGGATAAGTTTGCAACTTTTGCCCTTATCGGTAAGTACACCAAGGGTAACTTCCACGTTAAAACCGCCGGCACTAACTGGCTTGAGGCAATGCGCGCCGTGGCTAAAGGTGCCCCCGCCCTTTACAGGGAGGTTCACAAATACGCCCTTTCCATGTTTGAAAGTGCCAAAAAGTTCTATCACGTCACAACTGATCTTACAAAGATACCAAATATTGACGACCTAACGGACGATCAGCTTGAATCACTTTTCACCATGAACGACGCCCGTCAGCTTATCCACATCACCTACGGATACATTTTGACCGACAAGGACGAAAAGGGTAATTACATCTTCAAGGACAGGCTTTATGCCTTCTGGCGTGAAAATGAAGAGGTTTACAAAAACATGCTGTATAACCACATCGGCAAGCACTTAAGCCTCCTTTACAGCGGCTTCCAAGGCTAAAATAAAAGCCCCTTTGGGCGTGCAAAAAATATATTGAGAGGGAATTATGAAATTAAGAGAAAACTGTAAGTACGCATTAGTAGTTCCGTCAAGCATGGGTGTAAGAATTACGCCTATTGACCGCCAACCTGT
>JAFWAM010000127.1 GCA_017507595.1 Clostridia bacterium | reverse complement strand
TTGATGCTTACGCATCATGAATTGGCTCCGCCATGATTTCTCGCTTCGCTCCATGAATTGAATTGCAACCAATGTGCCGTAAGGCACAATTCATGCCGCAGGCAATTCACGAAAGCACACTTTCAATTCATGCAACCGCAAGGTTGCAATTCACCCGCGTGTTCTCCGTTTAGGATAACACGCATAAAACCGTCTGCTTGTTTTTTTAAGCGTTATTATAGTCAACGCCAAGGGTTGTGAACAGTCTTTTTTCGGGGAAGAAGTCTATTTCCCATTTGCCATTGGACCTTTCCACGGGGTATGCGCATACCAGACCGTCCGCAACGGTGTAAAGGTATCCGTCGTAGTACCTTGCACGCGTGGCGGAGAAGGTGAACTTAAGCCCCTCCGACATGACGAAGTTAACGCCTTCTCTTAAAAAGAAGTTATCGACCGAGCCGTAAAATCTGGTGGTGCTTTGCGGGTCGCCGTAGAAGTTGGAAAGGCTTGTCACAAGGGACAGCTGATCGTTTTCGATGGCGAACAGATAATAAAAATGGAAGTAGCAATATCCATTATCCGATGGCCGTCTTATAACTGCGTCAAAGCCGAAAAGGTTTTCAAAGACGAATATGGTCCTGGGGTCGGTCAGGGCCTTGCAGTATAAAACGTCGGTTATTTCGCGGTTGACGTTTAAAAGGGCGACATCGTCCCCGTTTGTTGAATAAAGAGAAATTTTAACCTTAGACGTATCAGCACCCGTGCCGCTTCCGTCATAGCCGACGGTTATCAGCCTGTCGCCAACGGGCAACATATAAGTGGAAAAGCCCGTTATCTTGACGTAACCGATCGCCGTCATTGCGTAAGGATTTGTTATATCAATTTTAAACAGGGGGTCAACGTCTCTGAAGGTAGTGACGTAAGCAAATCTCTTTCCGTCCTTTTCCTCGTAGGCAACTGACTTGACGTCCTCGTTGGGGGCGATTTTTTCAAGCTTGTTTAAAAGTGAAAACCTTTTGCCGTCAAGGGCAATGACCGTACTGCCGCTGCCGTCGTTTTTGGTGGCCGTGATATAAATCGTGTCGCCAAAATCCTTTACGGCGTATCTGTCGTATACTGTGTAATCCTTAAGGCACACCCCGTCCACCTTTTTAAGGGTCACAGGGTCAAGCTTTACGGCGTAGGTGTTATGCTCAAAGGTCTGGTAGCTGTAGCAGCCTTTACTTTCAGACTCCACACGGGTTTCTTCGGTAAGGATGGGGATAATGGAGCTTCCCGACATGTAAACGTCCTTTAAGTTTGCCCCAAAAAGTCCGCCTATAACGCAGTTATCGCTTAAATTGTCAATACTTAGACGAATAAATACAACGGGTGGACAGGTTGGTGTGCTTTGGGCGCTCAGCCCCTCAAAATCAGGTGATCTTTTGGTGGAGCCGTTCTCGGTGTATTCAACAAAAACCCTTTCGCTGTCCGATCTTATGCCGCTTAGTGTGGATGCAATATAAAGGTCGTTGCCGCTTAAGGCAAGCCGCCCGGAAAGCATTTGTCCTTTTACTTTCAAGCTGTAGCACACCCCAAGGGCTTTATTTTGGCCGAAAACAAATTCAGGCTTTTCAAGGACCGTTACAAAGATCTCGGCAGACTCTCTGTCGGCGTACCTGAAAAAGTCGGTGCGGGGGGAAAGTGCCGTGCAGTATATTGCGACGATCTTACTGTCGGTGACGTAAAGCTCCTTTGGCATAAGGTCGTCCTCGTTAAAGGGGTAAAAGCCAACGGTTTCCATGGTCGACTTATTTACCTTTACCACGGTGACGCCGTCTGACTGAAGCTTATAAATAAGGTCGCCGTACATTTTCACCACGTCGCCCTCATCAACGTCCTTTTCCTGGGTAACGGTGCCGCCCGTCGGTGTCGTATCCAAAAAGCCGCTTGTTCCGCCCGGCGCGCCGCCGCAGCTGGCGATAAAAAGTGCGATTATCCCGAGTACCATCAAGGCGCATATAAGGGAATATTTATTTTTCATTTTGCTGTCCTCCCACGGGCATGGTTATTACTATAATGGCCGCCATTACGGAAAGTAAGCAAAGATACTGGGCAGAGGTAAACGGCCCAAGGGCCTCAATTTTAAAGGTTTCCTTGAAAAAGTCTGCGGCAAACCTCCATACAAGATAGACCACGAACATAAACCCGAAGGAAAAGTCCTTTTTTATCATGTTATATACGGCTATCCCAAGGCAAAGCAAGCATTCAATGTGGGCGGCGTTTATGGTTCCGCCACAGCAGCCCTCTATAAGGCAAGCGATCCTCGACAGGCCTATTGAAAGCATAATGGGTGTGACGTAAGGCTCAAAATCCGTTTCAATGCGCAAGGCCTTTTGAAAAATAAAGGCGATGGGCGGGAAGAAGCAAAAGGCGTAAAAAATGGAGAAAACCGGCTTATAGGTGAACTTTTCCGTGGAAAGCAGCAGGGCAACGTAGTTGCATACGGCAACCGTTACAAGCATTGCTAAAATACCGGAGCATATAAAGATGATGATCTTTCTTACGGCTTTTTTGGTTTTTATTACAGACACGGCGTAGTAGATGATGCCGGTTAAAAGGGACAGGCCTATTATTATAAAGAAAAGCGGCTTTGCCGATATAATGTTAAAAAGCGTTCTCATATCAATCAATTACCTTTACAGTTTGTGTGTGGGTTAAAAAGAGGAATATTTCCGTCGGTGCGCTCTCGCCACGGTATAAGACCTTCAGCTTTAAGCTGACCTCCGTTTTGGTGCCCATGGCGGTAAGGGTAATCCTTAAATACTGTACGTCAACGATCTTTTCAAATTCCTCTTTTAAAATCGGAAGGGCGGATTTTACCTGCCCCTCGTAAACGTCCACCTCGTAGGTGACCGTGTTATCCTTGCCGTCCACGGCCGTGATCTGGCGGACCGTTTGGTCGTTCAGGTTAAACAGGGAGGAAAACTCACTTAAAGCAACCTCAAGGCAAAAATCCCTTGCCCCGTTGCCGCTTGGGCTTGGGATAATATCGTCGCCCTCTCCTGCCTCGGGGGCCTGGGGTGGGGTAAGCATATTGCGGATGTCACTCATTATCCCTGCGGAGGAAACCTTACCGTTTACCGCGCCGCTGACGGCGCCGCTGAATTTGGCGTCAAAGCTTCCTTCCCATACGGAGCATTGAAAGGTAAAATCCCTTGCCCCGTTGTCGCTTACGGAAAATTCTATGGCCGTGTCGGTGCCATCGGCGTATTCAATTTGTTCAAGACGGCTGAAAAATCCGTCGGGCCTCTGGCTGTCGGGGGCACCACCCATGGGTCCGCCACAGCCTGCCAAAGCAAGGCAAAGGCCCAAAAGCAAAATTAAAAGCTTTTTCATAAACGTTCAAATATCCTAATAAAACCTGAGATAAAGAAAAAATCTTTATCAATAATATTTTAATATATATCAGCGCCTAAAACAAGTTATTTTAAGCAAAAATACCGTAAAGTGCTTGCAAAAAGTTTTTCAGATGCCGCCGCTTACCTTAAAGGTCAGGGTGGCCGGACCAATTGGCATGACGAAGGTAAACTCCCACATAAATCGGCCGTTTACGGTGACGTCGGTCTGCTTACAAAAAAATTCACCGTCAACCCACATTTCAAGGTCGGCGTCGCAAATGGGGTAGGAGTGCAGCTTTATTACGGTTCCGGGGGCGTAATAGCTGTCGCGATCCTCGGCCTGGTCTATAATAAGGTTTCTATCGTCCTCAATGGTAAGCTTAAAGGTGCCCGTGGGGGGGATTAAGGATTGGTCGCCCTTTTCTCCCTCCGATCCGGCGGTAATATCGCTTTTGGGCGGAGTGGTTGTGTCGCCGCTTTCGGCGGGCTGATTGCACCCGAAAAGGGTAAGGAGTGTAAAAAGGATTAAAATGATGGCTATTGCTTTTTTCATAAGATACCTCCCAGGGTGCTTTCAGGCCCGCTTTACGGTTACATTTTAATATATAAAGGGGGCAAAAACAAGTTATTTTGCCCAAAACCGACTAAACGCTTGGTTGAGTTTGAAAAAAAACCTTATTTTTTGCTAAAAAGTATGGTGAAATCTTAAAATGTGTGCTAAAATAGGCGTATGATAGACACGGGCGCAAAAATTAAAGAGCTTCGCATCAAAAAGGGCCTCACTCAAAAGGAGCTGGGGGATATTTTGCACGTAAGCTTTCAGGCAGTTTCCAAATGGGAAAGGGGCATTGGTCTTCCCGATCCCGCCCTTATGCCTGAAATCGCCCGCGCCCTTGATACTGACGTTAATACCCTGTTTTACGGCGGGGAGGGGGATGAAGGCGCTGATGCTGTCAAAAAGTCCGCCTATAAGCCGATTAACGTTAAATTTTACATAATAATTACTGCTTGTTTGTTGGCTTTTATCGGTGCTTTTACGGCGATCTTTTTGGTAACGTCTCAAAAAAAGGCCTTGAGATCTGCCATCGCCACGGCGGCGGAAATTTATTCCGACGAAAGCAATATACGGATAGAGTGGGCTTTTGAGGGAACAAAATATACCTTCGTGCAGAAATACTTTTTTGACGGCAGGGTAATACTTTACTTTTCCGAGGAGGACGGCTCGTCTTTTAAGGAGTTATGCTACTACGGCGGCACCTTATACGGTGTCCTGGACGGGGCCGTTACAAAAAAAGTCAGCGGCGCAAGGGAAGGGGACTTCTTTTCGGCCTTGCCGCCTGCTTATGTTTTTGCCATAAAAGAAGGGGACGTTGACGGTATAAGGCGGGACGGCGGATTTATCGCCTTTAAGCTGAAAAATCACGATAACCTGCCTATAGCCCCACATTTTGGCTTCTCAATCGATGCAAAAT
>JAFWAM010000126.1 GCA_017507595.1 Clostridia bacterium | reverse complement strand
GTGTATATGGAGACGAAGGTACATTTCCGGCGGCTGGACGCCGCGCTGCTGCCGGCCTTCCGGAGCTATCTGCTGCATGAGGCGGCGGAGGGCATCGCGTCGGCGCAAAGGGCAAGAGGATTATCTTTGGCCCTTTTCGTAAGGGATACCCTCTGCCTTGGGCGCGCGGGAGTTTTTGGACGTAAATGCAAGAACGATAAGGACTATTACGTAGGGAAGCATATTGTAAAAATACATGGGAAGACCAAGATTTTTAAGGGCAAATACCCCGTCGCCGTTAATGTCGAGCTGTGAGTATAAAACCGAAAGACAGCGCAAAAATCCGAAAAGAAGGGACCCTAACGCGATGCCCAGAGGCTTCCAGTTGCCGAAGATCATAATTGCAAGTGCCAAAAAGCCCATGCCTGCAACGGTGCCGCCTGCGGTGCCGCCTGCGGTGGTTGCAATAAAGGTGTAGCCGCCAAGTCCGCCGAGGGCACCTGAAATGGTGGTGCCAAGATAACGCATGCGGTTGACGTTGATGCCTACGCTTGCGGCAGCCTGAGGATGCTCGCCGCAGGCGCGAAGCCTTAAGCCCGTCTTGGTCTTGTACATAAAGACAGACAGGATAATGAAGATCACAATAATGACGTAGGTGGACAAATAAGCCTTGTCAAAGAATATCCTGCCAACAGGGCCCATATCGCCGTTGAAAATAACGTATTCGGTATCCCGTGGCATAACCAGCTTGTCCTGCATAAAGAAGACCTTTATGAGGAAAAGAACGATGGCAGGTGCCAAAAGATTGAGGGCCGTGCCGCCGATCGTCTGGTCGGCCTTAAGGTTTATGGCGGAAAATGATAAAAGCAGTGAAAAGATGGCGCCGCCAATGGCAGAAGCCGCAAGGGCGATAATAAATATGAGCTGAGGATACTCGATAAGCAGTCTGTTTTCCTGCAGGGTGTAAACGGTAATGGCACCGACGAAGGCACCGAAGATCATTATACCGTCGAGGGCGATGTTGATGATGCCGCTTCTTTCGGCAAACATACCCGCCATTGCAACGATAAGCAAGGGCATTGCGTAAAGCAAGGTTTTCTGAAGTAAAAATACCATTATTTGTCCCCTCCTTTTTCAGCCTGTGGCTTTTTTTCCTGAGGCTTTAAGTCCCTGACAGATTTTTTTGCGAAAAGCATATCGCGGAACAGCTTGGAAAAGCCTGCAAAGTAAACGATAATGGCGACGATAAGGTCGGAAACGTACTCGTTAAAGGACGTGAGCTGTGCAAGGCCTGCGCCCGCTTTGTCAATGTACCTTAAGAACACGGATGCGAAAATAACGCCGATGGGGTTGTTTGACGCAAGAAGGGCAACGGGAATACCGTTAAAGCCGTTGGCGGGAAGCTGGGCGTAGGTGTCCCATAAAAGCTCTCTATTGCCGTTGAGGTATAAAAGTGACGCACCCATTGCGGAAAGGCCGCCTGCTATTACCATGGAAAGGATGATGTTGCGCTTTTCGTTCATGCCGGCGTATTTTGCCGCGTGCTTGTTGGACCCGCAGGAGCGGAGCTCGTAACCGAAGGTGGTCTTGTTGATAACGATATACACCACGATGGCAACGGCAATGGCGATAAATAAGCCGATATCTATGTCGGAGCCCGGGAAAAGCTTGTCAAGACCAAGCTTGGGCGTTGCAACGCCGTTTGTTGAGGTTACCTTGATGAAGTTCATCTTGGTTTCTTCATAGTTGATAAATTTTGAGCCTGCAAACACCCAGCTGACAACGCTTGCTGCGATCCAGTTGGTCATAATGCAAACGATAACCTCGTTTACGTTTAAAAACGCCTTGAAAAAGCCGGGGATAACGCCCCAGACGGCGCCTGCCAAGGTGCCCATGATAAGGGCGAGGAGCCATACGAGGAAGCCAACGAAGGGGTTGCCGCCGGTGGGAATCGAAAGGGCCACCAAAACAGAGGTCATTGCGCCCATAAGGTACTGACCGGGGGCACCGATGTTGAAAAGACCTGTCTTAAAGGCAATGGCAACGGAAAGACCCGTCAAAAGTATGGGGGTTGCCTCTAAAAGCATATCGCCGAAGTTCATAAGGCGTAAGCTTTTGCTTAAGCTTGCAAAGGGTCCCTTGAAGATAATGCCTATGCCCTTAAATATCTGATTGGTTGGGATGTTGCTTGAGGTAAGCCCCAAAACGGCTAAAATTATGGAGCCGATCAATATACCTGCAAAAATGCAGATGACAGATGATAAAACCGACTTTGTGGAATCCTTTTTGTAAAGGGTGAGAAGACGGGGCTCTCTTTGGTCAACGGGAAGAACGAGGGATTTGAACCATCTTCCGATATTATTCAACAATTTCTTCATTTCCGTCCTCCTCTTCCTCGGTGGGGGTTGCGCCTGCCATATACAGGCCAAGCTCGTTGGCGGTGGTCTTTTTGGGATCAAGCTCACCGACGATCCTGCCCTCGAACATAACTAAG
>JAFWAM010000125.1 GCA_017507595.1 Clostridia bacterium | reverse complement strand
TTACCGCAAGCCGCCGTCAAAGTAAGGACAATGAGGGATAAAAATATACACAAAAATCTTTTCATAAAAATCCTCAATGGGTATAGTATCGTCGGTAAGGGCAGCGCGTTGTCCTTTTCAGCGATATTTTAACATAAAAAGATATTGTTTGCAACTTTTTAAAGAGTATTTAGCCGCCCGTTTAGCCTTACAGCACCTAAATTTCAAAAAAGTGGGGCAATAGGTCGGTTATCGGCTATTTTTTATTATTTTGCGATAAATATTTCGAAGGTTTTTTACGCAAAAAAGCTTCATTTGGGCAGATAAAAACAAAAAACAAAAACAAATCAGTAATTAACGTTGACTTTAGCGCCAAGATGGATTATAATATTTATTACACTCAAAGGAGGAAGCAACACTTGATTATTTCACTCTGCATTTTTGCGGCTACCTACGTGTTGATGCTTATTTTTGGCAAGTACCGTCCCTACATTGCTTTAGGCGCGGCGCTTATTTTTATCGTCAGCGGTCTTTTGCCCCTCGATAAAATTTTCCCCGCCATCGACTTTAATGTTATTTTAATGATCGCAGGCACTATGGGGCTTGTTCAGCTGTTTATCGACAGCAAGATGCCCGCCCTTCTTGCAGATATGATCATGAAAAGGGTCCCAAACGTAATGGTTGCGGCCGTTGCCCTTTCACTTTTTGCGGGCATAGTTTCCGCGTTTATCGACAACGTGGCAACCGTTCTTATGATCGCCCCCATCGCCCTTGAGATCTGTAAAAAGCTCCAGACCAATCCCGTACCCTTTATCATTGCCATTGCGGTTTCGTCAAACCTGCAGGGTGCGGCAACCTTGGTTGGCGACACTACGGCGATAATGCTTGGCTCCTACGCCGACATGAGCTTTTTGGACTTCTTCTGGTATCAGGGTAAACCCAGTATATTCTTCGCTGTAGAGCTTGGTGCAGTTCTTTCTGCCACAATCGTTGCCGTTGTTTTCAGAAAGGAAAAATCTCCCATTGAAAAGGCTGCGGAAATGACAGTCGTCAAGGATTACGTCCCCACCGTATTACTGCTTTTGGATATATTACTTCTTATAGGTGCGTCCTTTATCCCCAACAAGCCCGCCATCACAAACGGTCTTATCTGTGCGGTGCTTCTCGTCGTGGGCCTTGTTTATACTTGGATAAAGGAAGGCAACTTCAAGGCCGTTATCGAGCCTTTAAAAGCCATCGATTTTCAAACTATAGGCCTACTTTTGGGTCTTTTCTTCATGATTGGTGCCATTACCCATCAGGGCGTTATTGACGAGGCTGCAAAGCTTCTTGCAAGGCTTGGCGGCGGCAACGTATTCCTTCTTTATACGATTATCGTCTGGGCGTCGGTCGTTATTTCGGCATTTATCGACAATATCCCTTACGTTGCAACAATGCTCCCCGTGATAACGGGCCTTGCCGCTACCTTAAATATCGACCCGACACTTTTATATTTCGGTCTTTTATCGGGCGCTACCCTCGGCGGCAACTGTACCCCCATCGGTGCTTCGGCAAACATTACGGGTATCGGCATTTTGCGCAAGGAAGGCTACACGGTAAAAAACGGCGATTTCTTCCGAATCGGCATACCCTTTACCCTTGCCGCAATAATCCCGGCTTACCTTTATATCTGGTTCATTTACGGCTGAAAAAGGATATAATTTAATAAAAAGAGCAAACGCAGGACATTTTTGCGCTTGCTCTTATTTTTTTGTGAAAGGGGACGGCCCCTTTTTTTCTTAGCCCTCGTCGGTTGCGGGCAGCTTGCTTTGGATAAGGTACTCCAAGGTTTGATTATCCACCTCGCGGCTGACCTGGACGATGGTTGTTTTTGCTTCATCCGTCTGGTTAACGTAGCTATTGTTCCAGGTGCCCTCAAGGGTAAAGGTAATCCCGTCAAGGGTCACGGTCTGCCAGTCTGTGCCTTTTTCAAAGGTTATCTCGCGGCTTTGTGGGGTAAAGGGATCTTCTTTGGTGGCCAAAAGCAGGGTTGCCTTATTTGCGCCCTTTACCGGGTCTATAATAAAATAGCAATATTGATACCCGGTATCCACCGTATCGCCCGTTTCGGTGCTGATGGCGGAGGTCATCACATACACGCCCTTTTTGCCAAAGTCCTGGTAAGAATATTCCTTGATTGGTCCTAAAATTTCCTGTACGTAGCTAAGATCCGTGGCCTTATCGACCTTATCCCAGCGAAGCGAAGCTTCTTCCGACCGCATTTTTCTGCCGGTGATAAGCTCCGTATAATCAATTGCTATTTTAGAGTAGTTAAGTGTATTTTTGTTTATGCCCAGCCTGTTTACACCGCTATCGGAGTTCACCGTAATTGCGTCGTTATAGATGACGTAATCAACAATTGCGCCGTCCTCGGCGTTGTATTCATAAGACAGGGTGACCTCCTTAACGTAGGCTTCAACGCCCGCGGCTTTATGGACGTAATATCCCTTTCCTTCACCGGTCACGATAAGATAATCCTCATACAGACGCCCCTCGTCGTTGACGTAATCAATTTTGGTGGGGGATTGGTCGGGATCACGCTCGTGCTTGGGGGTACGGGTGTAATATGCCAGCTTATAGGTCCCTTTGACCTTGCTCATTTTCTGCCCGGACACAATATAGCATCCCGTCGCCGTCAATAAAAGGGATATCACAATTAGTGCAAGAAAAATGCGCTTAAAAATTTTCATTTTCAGTACCTCCTTTATAAGGTTGTATTTGATCGCAAAAGGACTGACCGTCCTTGTTGGGGTTATTATATCATGATATAGTTTTCTTGTCAATACCTTTTGTAAAAAAAATATTTTCCAAAAAAAGGTGTGTTTTTTTCGCGGGCGGCGGCAGGGTGGTAAATATCCCTTTAACAGGGTATGAAATATTAAAAATAAGTTGACAACGGCATAAATTTTATTTACAATAAAACCGTAAGGAGGGATATATTGTTATGAAGTTTAAAATTTTACCGCTTATCTTATCTTTAGTTATGATTTTCGCATGCGGATGCGGCTCTGACGGTGGCGACAGCACCCCCTCAGTACCACAGGACAAGATCCTCGACGTATACTTTATTGCGGGCCAGTCAAATGCCGCAGGCTGCTCTGACTTTTACCGCAAGGACTGCGTGACGTTAAACTTAAGCCCGGAATACGCCGCAAAGGCAGATTTGTACAAGGCCGGCTTTGATAACGTATTTTATTACGGCAACGCTTACGACACCTACGAGGGCAATGCCTATATCGTTGATCAGATGATCCCCGTTAAGGCCTGTATGGGCGTTAACAACGAGTACGAGATCGGTGCCGAGCTTGGCATGGCAGAATATTTAAACGACCTTTACAGCGCACCCGACCAGAAGGCTTTGATCATCAAATACGCCGTTTGCGCCGCAGGTCTTATCGTTGACGGCGTCTCCTTTGGCGAGTGGTCCGCCCCCAGCTTTAAAAACCCCAACATCCGCAACCAGCCCGATCTTTTCGTTCGCATGATCGGTACGGAGGAAAACGGATATAAGGACGGTATAGTTTATTCCGCATTGACAAAGGCCGTTGACGAGGGCTTTAACATAATAAACTTCAAGGGCTTTTACTGGTCACAGGGCTGTGCCGAAACAGGTGCCGCCACCAACCTTTACGACGACGCCCTTATTGCCCTTATTAAGGACTTCAGGGCGGAGATAAACAATCTTTCCATCCACATCAGCTGGGAAAGGGAAGCCTACTTTGACGGGGCAGAGGATATGCCCTTCGTTATTTCCGAAATCGCCCCCACTCAGGACGGCGCAAAAAAGAGGGCCGACGGCACCTCCTCAAACCCATTGGTCAACAGCATTATAGAGCAGCAGCGTTCAGCCGCAAGCCGCGTTAAAAGGGCAAAAACCCTTAATACAGCCGATTACGACATCATAAATCAGGTCGAAAAGTGGTCTACCTCCACCAACGACGGCGTGTCATATTGCGGTGATCAGTGGCACTACAATGCCGACGATATGCTTGAGATCGGCAATAAAGTTGCCAAGATGTTTGTAGAGGATTTCGAATAAAAATAAACAGTCACTTAAAGACCGTGTCCTTGGGACACGGCCTTTTTTTTGCTTGTTTTTATTGATTTTGGTGGCGGAATAATTTGTTTTTATCCTCAAGGATAAAAAAAAGACTTGGATAACGTCATCCAAGTCTTTTTTGTAATATTTAAGTGGGCTTTAAGCCGTTATTTTTTCATAGGCCAGGCGACTTTCTCCGCTTAAAAGATAAATGATCCCACAGTAGCAAAACCCAAGCTTTTCAAGGGCGCGGCGCATGGGCGCGTTGTCGGGGTGGGTGTCTATCCTCAGGCTTTGACAGCGTTCAAGGCAAAACTCTACGCAACGGCCAAATATGCCTTGGCCTTGGTTTTTTACGGCAATGCGGTGTATGACGCCGTAAGGCCCGTCACAGATCCACGCCCCGTCGTAAATTTTATCGTACGTTGGGTCTTTTTCTGTAGAAAACATAAAGACCGCTAAAATTTCGCCGTCATCCTCTAAAACGTAGCCAATACCCCTTTCCATATCCTCACGGGCCGTTTGGGCGTTGGGCTTTGGGCCGTTCCATTGCTCAAGGTTGCCCGTTGTCCGCATAAACCTTTTGGCATTTTTATATATGAGGTCAATTTGTTCAAGATCCCCCTCAACGGTTTTTCGTATGACCATAATATCTCCTTAAAAATTCTATTGCCAAACAGTTTGGTTAATTCCAATGTGAAACCTTGTACTTTTTGTTCATTTGCTTATAGTTGGCGGTTATGTAAGATTTTTTCCTGCATTTTAAGATCAATCTTCTGCCGCTTTCACAGTGGGTAAAAACGGGTTCAAACCCTCTTGCCGCCAATTTTAAGTGCTTTGCCAGGACTTCAACGTATTCCTTCTTTTTGCCGATTGCGGAAGGGCAGGCAAAGGACAGCTTATAGTTATATTTTTTAAATATATTTTTAGCGATCAGAAGGTACCTTGGGTTTTCAATGGGCGAAAGCATTTCTGTAACTGCATCGTTAAAGACGTTCTGATCGTGGATCGTGGCGTTTCTTAACCTCATTGAAACTGCAAGCATTTGCTTATTCTCGTTTACCTCAACCTTTGCCGAGGAAGATATAAGGCCACATTCCGCAAGGGTTTTATAAACGGCCTTTCCCAGGACTTTTATTGAGTTTGCCGGGTTAACGTGAATAATAAATCTTGTTATGCCGTCCCCAACAAAGACAAGCAGAAGAATCATTGCCGCAAGGGTAGATATTGACCCGATAATATCCTTATTTGCAAACAATCTTATGGTAAGCTGTATCAGAATCGTTTCCACCAGGAAAATCATAGAGGCCAGTAAGGCGTTGGTAAAGGTAAACACAGGTATTTTAAGGTCTTTGGACATTTGGGATTCCACACAAACGGCAAAGCTGCCGTTGCAGACCTCGCCCTTCCACCTTGATTGGACCTCGTCACGCTTTTTGGATAGCTCCAGCATTTTTTCGTTGATATACTCAATGCCGTTTTTGTCAAAAGGCGGCTTGATCAGTGAGATGCGTTCTATCCCGCTTTCAATTGTTCCCGTGGTGTAATGCGGCCCCATAAAGGAGTCAAATCTTCTTCTTAAAACAGCATAATCGTAGGACGAAAGCTCCTTATAATCTTCTTTAAGATAGGCGCTTATCCGGTCCGTAGCCTTTTCCTTAAACATATATTCGGGCTCAACGGTCACAAGATGCCATATATTTGAAGATTTTTCAGGGTTACTTTTATCAATGCGGATGGCCCTGCCGCGCATCTGATTGGACAAAACGAAGCTTCCTACAAAGCTTGCCAAAATAAGGGAATTAATACACGGGGAGTCCCACCCCTACCCAAGAAGGGATTTTGTGCCTATAAGGATCTGTATTTTGCCCTGTTCAAAAAGCTGCCCCACCA
>JAFWAM010000124.1 GCA_017507595.1 Clostridia bacterium | reverse complement strand
CGATGCTCATCAAATCGTCAACACTGGGGTTAGGTACTAAAAGCTTAAACATGAAACGGTCCATCTGAGCTTCGGGAAGCGGATAAGTACCGTCCTGCTCAATGGGGTTTTGAGTTGCCAAAACGAAGAATGGCTCCTCAACCTTTCTGGATACGCCCATAACCGTAACGGTATGCTCCTGCATGGCCTCGAGAAGGGCTGACTGGGTCTTTGGCGTAGCACGGTTGATTTCGTCCGCAAGAATAATATTGCTGAAGATAGGACCGGGCTGGAAATCAAATTTTGAGTTTCCGTTTTCATCCTTAACGATGATATTGGTACCTGTAACGTCGGCAGGCATTAAGTCGGGCGTAAACTGAATACGTGAGAAGGGTAAATCGAAAACCCTGCCGAGGGTTCTTACAAGACGGGTCTTACCAACACCGGGAACACCCTCAAGTAAAACGTTACCACCGGCTATCATTGCGATAACGGTATTTTCCACAACGTCCTTCTGACCGATAACGTCGCGTGAGATCTGGGTAAAAATATCATTACACTGTTTGCAAAATTGCTGAATATCCTTTTCTTCAACCATAATATCCTCTTCTTGTTCTTGTTTTATTTTTTTTGCGTGAAAAATTCGCAGTTTGGTTTATTTTTCAATTGCGTCCAGGTACCCGTTGACGAAATCCTTTTCGCCCTGGGAAATGTTGCTGTCCTGGTTCATCTGGTCGGTTGCATCGTTACGGGCCTGATCGTAAGCTTCGTCGCCGTAATATGTTTTGCCGTCTTTATATTGGTTTGTGGGGATGTTTGCGCCTGCGCCCTCGCCGTCGCCCTCACCTTCGCTCGGATCGGAGTTGGGCTGCTGGTTAGGATTGGGGGGAGCGTTGGGGTTGGGCTTGCCACCCTTGTCGCTGTTGGGTTCACCCTCTTTGTTGGGGTCCATAAACTCTTCCGCACCGATGATAACTTCAACGAAGATAGCGGTGACGTTTTTATCTTCCATAACCTCTAAATCGTTCCTGGTGGGGCTGGTAACGCCGTCTGACCACTTAAGGAAGAAATAGTTGGAGTTTGACATTGCCCTTACGGTACGGGCGTCCTGCCCCTCGAAAACCTTCTGGCTGAGCTTGCTGTGAAGATCTTCAGCTGCCTCGCCATCTTCCTGAGATTGGCCGTCACCCATCACAATATTCCAAAACGCTTCGACATCAGACAAATCATTGCCCCATAAGGACGGTGACTGACCCTGTTCAGCTTCGGGCATGATTTCCATCCAGTCAAGGACGTTGCCCTTGTCGTCAACAAGCTCTATCTTGCCGTAGCCTTCAATGGCGTAGGTAATGTAGTAAGCCTGGGGATCGGGGGTGATAGCGTCGCTGATAATGCCCATGCCGCTGTCGATAGCGTCAAGTGCGTAAGCCGTATATACACCGGTCATGCCAAGGCCTGCCACGCCGCAGATGCAGGTAGCGACAATAAGCGGAATTGAAACAGCCCATTTTAAAAGGGATGAATCAAGCTTGGAAAGAGCCTTTAAGGCGTCCTCTCTCTGACGCATTGCGATATATGAGGTGTCGCCTTCAAGCTGATGCATGGTGAGCAACCTTTCTTCAAGCCCTAAAGCGTCCACTCTTTTAGCGATAGCCTTTGTCGTCGGGCGGAACTTGAAGTGATAGAACAAAACGGTTGCCGCAGCGGTGACAACGACGAACGCCAATGCGAGAACTAAGGTGTTTTGATAACCAAAGAACCAGAAAGACGTTGCCATAATGAAAAGGAGGGCGAGTCCGATAATCAAGCCACATAAAAGCCCTTTTACGATACCTTCTCTTGCCAACTTGTTGTAGTACTTTTTGAAAATTTCGTTTGACATAAAATGCTGCCTCCTTGTGAAATTTTTTATTTATCCAATCGCATACGGAAAAACTTTAGAGAGCCTCTTTGGCTTTTAAAATAAGGCGATTTTTCGGAATGCGGGTTTTAAAAAAGCATAACTTGTCTACAGGGTAATAATACTGTTTATTTTAGCCCTCTACTATATT
>JAFWAM010000123.1 GCA_017507595.1 Clostridia bacterium | reverse complement strand
TTCATTTTCGGCATTTCTTTAGCCCTCCATGTTATTCTATTTAAATACTGTCGTGCCTGTGGCACGGATAAATATTTTCAAAAAATCAGCTGCTTTAAGCCTTAAGCCTTTTGTGGGGCGAGAATCATAAGGATGTTTCTGCCTTCCAAAAGGGGCTTTCTTTCCATAACGGCGTTTTCCTTAACAAGCTCAAAAAACTTATTCATAACGTCAATACCCATTGATGAGTGGGCGTTTTGTCTGCCGCGAAGCTTGATGGAAACCTTCACCTTGTTGCCTGCCGCCAAAAACTTGAGCGTCTGCTTTGCCTTGACGTTGAGATCGCCAACGTCGATGGTCATTGAAAGCCAGATTTCCTTAAGCTCGATAACCTTTTGGTTCTTTTTGGCTTCCTTTTGCTTCTTCAAAAGCTCAAAGCGGTATTTGCCGTAATCCATAATTTTGCATACGGGTGGCTTTGCCTGCGGCGAAATTTCAACCAGGTCAAGATTGTAAGATTCGGCAATTTCAAGGGCCTTTTGAGAGCTTACAATACCGAGCTGACTGCCGTCTTCACCGATAAGGCGAACCTCAGAGTGTCTTATCATTTCGTTGATGTTGTTCTGAACTTTAATGGTAGATGCCTCCTAAAGCAAAAAAATAAATCGGGCTTCTCCGCAGAAAAACCCGATAATACACCAAAAGTACACATGCCGATTGTGATTATTGACCGCTTTGAATATCTGGCGGTGAGAAGGTTACTTCTGCTTCAAGCCTAATCATAATAGCACCCATCCATATATTTGTCAAGTGTTTTTTTGGCATTTTTTAAAATAATGATAATTTAGTTTTTGTGAACGGTTTTGTTTTTATCCTCAAGGTAAACCTTTTCGGCAAATTCTTCAACGCTCATCTGACCAAGGTCGCCTTCAAAGCGGCTTCTTGCCGATACAAGGTTGCCACTTTCGACCTCTTTATCGCCGATAATGAGCATATAGGGCACTTTTTCAAGCTGAGCGTCACGGATCTTCCTGCCGATCTTTTCAGACCTTTCGTCAACCTCAACGCGGATATTTTTATCCAAAAGCTTTTCCTTTAAGCCGTTGACGTACTCTAAAGCCCTGTCCGTTACGGGTAATATCTTTACCTGAACGGGTGCAAGCCAGGTGGGGAATGCCCCTGCGTACTTTTCAATGAGCATTGCAAATACCCTTTCGTAGCAGCCGATGGAGCTTCTGTGAATAACGAAGGGGGTCTTCTTTTCACCCTCCTGATCGATATAGGACATTTCAAAGCTATCCCCTGCGGCAAAGTCAAGCTGGATGGTGATAAGGGTGTCTTCCTTGCCGTAAACGTTTTTGGCCTGGAAGTCAAGCTTGGGACCGTAGAAAGCTGCCTCGTCGTCGGCCTCAACGTAGTCAAGACCAAGGTTGTCGAGGATCTGCTTCATAAGGGCCTGAGTTTTTTCCCAAGCTTCGTCGTTGTCGATATACTTATCCTTGTTGGCGCCGCGCTTGGAGAAGCGGTAAGAAATATCGTCTTCCATACCGAGGCACTTTAAAAAGTAAAGGCTTAAGTCGAGGCATTTTTTAAATTCCTGCTCTACCTGGTCGGGTGCGCAGATAATGTGGCCGTCGGAAAGGGTGAACTGGCGTACGCGGATAAGGCCGTGCATCTCGCCGGAGGCTTCGTTTCTGAAAAGGGAAGCCGTTTCGCTGAACCTTACGGGGAGGTCGCGATAGCTTTTGAGGCCGTTTTTATAGATCTGATACTGGAAGGGGCAGGTCATGGGGCGAAGGGCGATGATTTCGTCCTTGGTGCTTTCCTTGCTTATAATAAACATTTTGTCGCGGTAGTGATCCCAGTGACCGGAAATTTTGTATAAGTCGCTCTTTGCCATTGTAGGGGTGCGGGTGGGCATAAAGCCGCGACGCTCCTCCTCGTCCTCAACGAAGCGGATCATGGTCTGCATGACCTTGGCACCCTTGGGCATGAGAAGAGGCATACCCTGGCCGATAACGTCTGACGTCATAAAGTAGCCAAGATCCCTGCCAAGCTTATTGTGGTCGCGCTGCTTTGCTTCCTCCATCTTGGCTATATACTCCTCAAGCTCGCTCTTTTTCTCAAAGGCCGTTGCGTAAATACGGGTGAGCATTTTGTTCTTTTCGTTGCCGCGCCAGTAAGCGCCCGTAACGGACATAAGCTTAAAGGCCTTTATCCTGCCCGTGGAGAAAAGATGGGGACCGCGGCAAAGGTCGGTAAAGGCGCCCTGCTTGTAGAAGGATATCTCCTCACCTTCGGGAAGCTCACGGATAAGCTCCACCTTGTAAATCTCGCCAAAGCCCTTCATAAGCTCTATGGCCTGATCCCTTGGGAGAGTGAATCTTGTGATGGGAAGGTTGCCTTTGATGATGGCCTTCATTTCGTCCTCAATCTTTTTGAGGTCGTCCTGGGTGATTGGCGTTTTAAAGTCAAAATCGTAATAAAAACCGTTTTCAATGGTGGGGCCGATGGCAAGAAGGGCCGTTGGGTAAATTGACTTTACCGCCTGGGCAAGGACGTGTGAGCAGGTGTGACGGTATACGTCAAGACCTTCTTTGTCCTTTAAGGTGTAAAACTGAAGACTGCAGTCGCCGTCAATTACGTGAGTCATATCAACGAGGTTGTCGTTTACCCTTGCAACGACGGCCTCTCTCGCGAGGCCTTCAGAGATGGACTTTGCCACCTCGTAACAGGAAATTGGTTGGTTAAATTGAACTACGTTACCGTTTTTTAATGTAATGTTCATATGTGCGCTCCTATTATCCATAGTGTTTTTTAGTGGGTTGATGGAGGTGAATTTTTGGGATAAAAAAACGCCCTCATGCAATTGCATAAGGACGAATAAATATCGTGGTTCCACCTTATTTCGCAGCGGCGCTGCCTTGTTTTACGGCCTTGACGGCCGCAGCCTCTCTCAGGGGTGGTTTCGCTTGTCGGTATCTCTTATGATGCTCACAGCCAAAGGCATCACTCTCTTTAAGCCTTCCCGAGGGTACTTGTCCCCTTTCAATGAGAATTATCTTGTAAATCCTATTATACAAATTAACGGGAATTTGTCAACGATTTTTAACGGGATTGACGGGTTTTGTGAAAAATATTTTGTCGCCGTAAAACCTTACGAGGTATCTTTCGTCCGTCTTTGACACGGGGGAAGCAAGCTCCACCTCGCCAAAGCCCGAAAGCAAGACCTCCCTTGCAACCTCTCCCCCGTCCATGGGGGAAAGCAGGCTTGAAAGGCTTATCCTGTTGTGACGGGCGTCGTACACGCCCCCGTCCACCACCGTTGCCCGACGGCCTGATTTTTCGCCGACGATAAAGGAGATAAATTCCCCCAGCCGCTGCGATGAGAAAAATGGGGGGATATAGCCGACTATCTCCGTCCACTTATCCTTTAAGGGACCCAGGCGGAAGTTGAAAAAGCCGTCGATGGAAAACTGACCGTCAAAAACGGTTTTATATTTGACGTAACGCTTATCCTCCTCAAGGTCGGCGGCAATAAGGGCGGCGAGGAGCATTTCGTACTCCCCGTCGCTTATACCGCCCGTCCTTAAGTATTTTTTAAAGAAGGAATATTTGTAGCTTACCGTGATGATCTCGGCAATGCGCTCCTTAAGGATGGCCTCGAAAACGGGATAAGAAATTTTAGGAAGTCCAAATGAAAGGTATGCCCTGTCACTGCTTTTGTCAAGGGCAAGGTCCCCGCCAAGCTTTTTAAGCTCTCCCTCAGCCATGCGCGCAATATATTTAAGATGATAGGCGTCGGATAAATTTTCGGTTATAAGCAAATTCATTTCACACATAGTTTACGTAACCTTTAAGTTTTAATTATTGGTAATTTTTCGCAAATGACCCCTGTTTTTTGTTAATAATGGGGCGATAATCGACCTATAGGCCAATTTATAGCCCTCCGAGAGGACCACGATAGAAAAGCATAGCCCAAGTATTTTAAGCCATAACCAAAGGGGCAAGCGGACGGTTTCAAAAAAGCCCGGGATAAGGGTGACGATCAGAACGTGGATAATACACGTAACTGCCATCATCACAAGCAAAAGCCTGTTACCCAAGAGCCCCTTAATGGCTGAGCGGGAAGAAACCTCGCGACAGTTGACGGCGTTGAAAACGTGGAAAAAGACGAATAAGGTTATGGTGACGGTAGAAGCCTCGCTATCGCGGCAGCCAAGATAATTAAACAGCCTTTGCATGCAAACCGCAAGGCAGATAAACAGCGAGTGGATGCCTATACGCAAAAGCATTTTTCCGCTTAAGATATCGTCGCTCCTTTTTACGGGGCGGCCTGAAAGCCTGTCGACCCGTCCCCTTTCAAGGCCCAGCGAAAGGGCCAAGGGGCCGTCCATAATGACGTTGAGCCACAGCAGGCAGGTGCTTGAAAAGGGGCTTTCAAGGCCGAGGATAAGGCAGGCAATTATTATGGCCATTGAGGAAAGGTTGACCGTCAGCTGAAAGGATATAAACCGCTGAAAGTTTGAATACACGTTGCGACCAAAGGATATGGCCTTTAAAATAGTTGAAAAGGAGTTGTCAAGAAGCACAACGTCACTTGCCTGCTTGGTTATTTCCGCCCCGTCACCCATACAGATGCCTATATCTGCGTGGCGGATAGCGGGGGCGTCGTTTACCCCGTCACCTGTGACGGCAACCACCTCGCCAAGCTGCTGTAAAAGCGTGACCACCCTAAGCTTGGTCTTTGGGGTGCTTCTTGCAATTACGGTAATTTTTGGCAAGAGGGCTTTAAGCTTACCGTCGCTTAAGCCTTCAACCTCACCTGCGGTAATAACTGCGCCGTCACCGCAAGGCAGGCCAAGCTGACCCGCAATAAAGGAAGCCGTCTCCCTGCTGTCGCCGGTAAGTATCTTTACCCCGATGCCGGCGTCAAGACATTTTCTGACTGAAGACTTTACGTCGTCGCGAAGTCCGTCACCCAAAACTGCAAAGCCGTCGTACACGTAGCCGTCGCCGTCGTCGTGGGCAAAGGCAAGGACCCTGCCACCTGCCCCCTGCTGTGCGGAAACGGTCTTAAAAATAGCAGTACGCCTTTCATCATTTAGGTCACACTTATCTAAAACCACCTCCGGCGCGCCCTTAAGATAGACCCTTTTCCTTCCCTTAACCGTCTGAAAGGTTTCCATATACTTAATTTGGGAAGAAAAGGGCGTTTTCGGGCTTATAGGCCCACTTTTTTGAATTTTAACAGGGTCGTCACCGAACTTTTCCAGGGCGGAAAGAAGGGCTACCTCCGTACCGCTGCCAAGATAGCGCAGGGCCGATCTTTCACGGTAAACGGTGGCCGCGGTATTGACTGCAAAGTTTGTCCTGACAATCAGTGGCGGGACCTCCACGACCCTGCAATCGGGAGCGAAAAAGGATAAAAGCTCCATTTTGTTTTTTGTGAGAGTGCCGGTTTTATCCGAGCATATAACGCTGACCGACCCGACTGTTTCGGTTGCCACAAGCTTTTTAATGAGGGCGTTTGACTTGGCAAGCCGCAATACGTTTAAGGTAAGGGATAT
>JAFWAM010000122.1 GCA_017507595.1 Clostridia bacterium | reverse complement strand
GGGTCAAATTTCAGGTAAAGATGATAAACGACGTAGCCTTCGGGCAATACTATCCCGTAAAATCCCCCGTCCACCGCATGGACCCGAGGATGAAGATAGTTTTATTAATTACATATATAGTGATGATCTTCGTCGTCAAAAACTTCTGGGGCTTTCTGCTTGCCGCAGGCTTTTTGCTGGTAGCAATTTTCCTGTCAAAGGTTCCCGTCCTTTCGGTTGTGAAAAGCGTAAAGGCCATCGTTTTTATCATTGTCCTTACCTTTATCATCAACCTGTTTATGCACAAGGAAGAAGGCGCAAGGGTGCTCGTTGACGTATGGCTTTTAAGAAACATAACGGATAAATCACTTTTTTACGCACTGTTTATGGCCATGCGACTTTCCTTCCTCGTCTTTGGCAGCAGCCTTTTGACCCTTACCACCACGCCGGTTTCCTTAACCGACGGTCTTGAGGCCCTTTTAAAGCCCTTGAAGATAGTAAGGTTCCCCGTTCACGAGCTTGCCCTTATCATGTCCATCGCGTTAAGATTTATCCCAACCCTTATGGAGGAAACCAACAGGATAATTTCCGCCCAGAAGGCAAGGGGTGCCGACTTTGACAGCGGCAATCTCATTAAAAAGGCAAAGGCCCTTTTACCCGTTCTTATACCCCTTATCATAAGTGCCTTCCGCCGCGCTGACGAGCTTGGCGACGCCATGGACGCAAGATGCTATAACGGAAGCAAAAACAGGACCAAGTATAAAAAGCTGAAATTGTCCGTTAACGACCTTATAGCCGCACTTTTTACTGCGGCGATCCTTGCGGGCATCATACTTTGCAACGTGTATCTTGGGAGTATTTTATGAGAATAATTCTTGAAATATCCTACGACGGAACGGCCTATTGCGGCTGGCAAAGACAAAAAAACGGCCTGTCCGTGCAGGAGGTTTTAGAGGACGCCATCTTCAGTCTTACCGGCGAAAGGGTGTCAACCGTTGCCAGCGGAAGAACTGACGCAGGCGTCCACGCCCTCGGACAGATAGCCCACTTTGACACAAATGCTTCAATCCCGCCGGAAAAATTTTCCTACGCGATAAATAGCCTTTTACCCGACGATATTAAAATTTTAAAAAGCCGCCTTGGGAAAGACGACTTCCACGCAAGGTACTCGGCAAAGAAAAAGACCTATGCCTACAGCTTTTACCTGTCAGAACAAAAGCTGCCCTTGAAGGAAAGGTATTCAACCCGTGTTGACAAATTTGATCTTGACCTTGCCAACAAGGTTTGTGAGATCTTTATAGGCGAGCACGACTTTAAATGCTTTCTTTCAAGCGGAAGCGAGGTAAAGACCACCGTAAGAAAGATATTTGACGCCAAAGTTTACGGCGACGGTAAAAACGGCTTTACCTTTACGGTGACGGGCAACGGATTTTTGTATAACATGGTAAGAATAATGGCCGGCACCATCCTTGCCGCCATTGACGGAAAAATCACTTTAGATGACGTTAAAAACGCCCTTTTGTCGGGCGACAGAGGGGCGGTTGGTAAGACCGCGCCTTCAAAGGGACTGACCCTTGTGTCGGTCGTTTACGACTGAAAGTTAAATTAAAAAAACATAAAAAAATCCGCCTATAAGCCGTTTAACGGCCAAAGGCGGGTTGTTTTTTTATCGTTTTATTTTCTTATTTTAACGCGGCAAGCTGTTCCCTACGGCGCTTGACGAGGTATTTTTCCAGAAAATAAACGCCAAATGCCATAACTATCATGGCAAGGGACCAGAACTGTGAGGGAGAGATGTTCCCAATAAACTCACCCCTGTGGTCGGCGCGGAAAAATTCAATTATAAATCTGAAGATGCCGTAGGTGATAAGATAAAGGCTTAAGCCGTGCTTATAGTCGTACTTGAACACAAGGAAGGTAAGAAGGCCAAACACGACGAAAAGGAAAAGTGCCTCGTAAAGCTGGGTGGGTACGTAATACCCCCAACCAAGGGTTCCGTCCATTCTTATTCCGCCGAAAACGTATTCAGCCCCAAGATAGGTGCCGTGGCAGCAGCCTGCAAAAAGGCATCCTATCCTGCCAAAGCCGTGGGCGATAAGTATGCAGCAGGGGAGGTAAGATAATACGTCGATAAGCCTTGAGGTGTACTTTTTGCGGAATATCCCGTAAAGGATAAAGAAGCAAGCGACGCCGCCGATAAGGCCGCCCAAAAAGGTAATGCCGCCAAACTGGAACTTACCCGTTTCAATAAAGTTATAAAAGGCCTGGAAAAGTGCCGCAAACCCAAAGCCGACTATTATAGAGCAAATGCCTACGTAAAAGATAAAGTCGATAAAGTTTTGGTTATAGCCAAGCTTCTTTGCGTAGAAAAACAGCACGCCGAAGCAGCATAAAAGACCGATTGCTATCATCAGCCCGTACATGGTCGGCCCAACGGGACCGCCACCTAAATTTATTGTAAATAAATAATCGGGATACATTTTTATCCTCCTATAAAATTTTGTATTTATCCGCCCAAGGGTTATATAAAGGGCTTGGGCTATTTGCCAAGGTAACAGATTTCAACGTCACGGCTTACTGCGTATTTTACCGTGTTGTAGGTACCGCCGCGGTTAAAGTTAAGGTAGGTTATCAGCCGTGTGCAGTTTTCCACCATAAACTCGTTCCGCTTTTGCATGCATCCGTCAAAATACTTGTCGGACACCAATATCCTTTCATCGGCGGCCGAAACCATCCTGTCGTATTCTTCCTTTTGCTTTTTCTTAAAGTAAAGTGATTGGCTGTCACAAGGGATGCAGGCGATTATTTTTATGGGGTGACCTTCAAGCTTTACCTCCTCCAAAACGGAAAAGGCAACCGTATCAAACCCCAACGCCTTGCCGCACAAAAAAGTATCAAACCCATCGTTAATCGCTTTATAGACGGCTTTTTTAAGCTCATCAAGGCTAAAGCCCCCACTTAATATCCTGTGGCCGGAAAAAGCACACGCCCTGTTTTTGTCAATCATAAAGGTGTCTTCCTTATCTTGGCTTCAGTCCGTGGATATTTAACGCTTGTGGGGCTTATCTTTTTTATAACCACAAGGCAACGGCTTCCTGCGCCGTCGGGAAGATCGTAAGGGACCTCCTTTTCAAATCGGCCGCCCAAGGCCTTTATGGCGTTTTGGGACTTTTTAAGCTCCTCCTTATAGTTACTGCCCTTATAGCAGATTACCTTGCCGCCAACCTTAACGAAGGGTAAAAGGTATTCTAAAAGACTGTTTAAGGAAGCAACAGCCCTTGCCACGGCAATATCAAAGCACTCTCTGAATTCCGGCTGCTTGCCAAGCTCCTCCGCACGGCCGTTGACAACGGTAAAGTTTTCAAATCGGAAAAATTCCTTTACACCGTTTAAAAAGCCGCACTTTTTTCCCGTGGCCTCAACAAGGGTAAAGTCAATATCGTCCCTTACAAGCTTAAGGGGAACGGAGGGAAAGCCCCCGCCGGAGCCTATTTCAATGACTTTAGCCCCCTCGGGTATAAGGGGCGCACCGCAGACGCTGTCGTAAAAATGCTTGACGCAAACGTCCCTTTCATCCGTGACGGAGGTCAGGTTGAATTTTTTATTATTTTCCACCAGAAGCCTGTAGTAATCCACAAAGTTATCCACATCGGGACGGGATAAAAGGCCCTTTAAAATCTCCTTCACAGCCAATAAGTCCTTAAAAAATCGTTGGGTTTTGTTGCTTTTTTATTGTACCATAATTTTATCCGCTTTTCAACAGTTTAGGCGGCAAATTATCAACAAATGAACAATACTTTTAAGGCCTTTTTATAAGTTAGCTGAAAAGGTGGGCGAAAATTTTCCCATAATAATAATTTTAAGAAAAAAAACGCACTATTCGGTTGCTTTTTGCGTACTTTTTATATATAATATAATAGATAAATAATGTAGTATAAATCGGGCGGGTCAGATTGTTATCCACCAAAAAAAGGGCTATCCACAAATTACCTACAGTTTTCTCAACAGCCTATCCACAGCAAAAACGGACGGTTTTTGTCGTAAAATCCCATATGAAACCACACGTTTTTTGTCATTGAAAATCATATCAACATATCCACACGACACTACTACTAATACTACTTAATTAATAAAAAAAATGGAGAATAAGTATGAAGACAATCGTCAAGGGCATTGATTTATCCAGCGCAGTCAATAAGGTCGTAAAGGCCGTAAGTCAAAAATCGCCCAACCAGCTTTTAGAAGGTATCAAGCTGTCCGTTAAGGGTGACAGCCTTATCCTTACCGCAACCGATATGGAGATCGCCATCGAAAAGACCATCGTTGCCGAAACCTATCAGGAAGGCGACGTTGTCGTACCCGGCAGGCTTTTTGCCGACTTTGTTAAAAAGCTTGAGGCCGAGGAGGATATAGAGCTTTTCGTCGGCGACGACGGCAGGCTTAAAATTGCCTATTCCGCGTCGGAGGGTTACATCCAGGCCCTTTCGGCAAGCGGCTATCCTATAATAAAGAAGGATATCAACCAGAACTCCTTCGTCATCAATCAGAAGTATTTTAAGGACGTTATTCAAAGGACAAGCTTTGCCTGCTCACAAGACGACTCCCGTCCAATTTTAAAGGGCTGCTTATTGGAGGTCAACGCCGACACCCTTACCTGCGTTGCACTTGACGGCTTCCGCTTGGCTGTTTGCAAAAAGAACATCCGTCAGTCAACGGGCACCTTCAAGGCCATAGTACCCTCAAGGGCACTTGTTGAGATCACAAGGCTTTTAGAAAAGGACGAGGACTACGTTACCGTTATCGTACAGGATAACTCCCTTATGATAAGCGTTGACAACACGATCTTCTTAACCAGACTTTTAGAGGGTGAATACATTGACTACAAGCGCATCATCCCCGACGACTTTATCACGGTCTTCAGGGTAAACAGAGAGCTTTTGTATTCTTCAATAGAGCGTGCTTCCATCGTTGCAAAGGTCATGAAGAATATCGTCAAGTTTGACATCCACGAAAACTACGTCGACGTATCGTCAGACTCCGAAATGGGTAACGTAAAGGAAAATCTTATCATCAATTTAGAGGGTAAGGATCTTACCATTGCGTTTAACTCCCGCTATCTTATCGATTGCTTAAGATGCATCAACGACGAGTTTATCAACTTCAACCTTAACTCGCCCATATCACCGTGCGTTATCAAGCCCTACTCCGACGACGAATACCTCTATTTGATTTTGCCCGTCAGAATGACCGCTTAAGGCGCGAAAGTTTACAAAAAGCCCTTTAAGGCTTAAAATTATTTATAATAATAGATAAATAAAGTTGACAAAAGCGGTAAAATAAAATACAATATTAAGGCTATTTTGTTAAAAAAATAAGAAATAAAACATTCGCTTCAAGCGAAAATGGAGAAATATCATGAAAAGAACTTACCAACCCAAAAAAAGACAGAGATCAAAAGTACACGGCTTCAGAAAGAGAATGGCTTCTAAAACCGGAAGAAACGTTTTAAAGAGAAGAAGAGCAAAAGGTCGTCATAAACTTTCTGCGTAAAAACAAAAATTGAAAAACAGATTAAAAAGACAGCAGGACTTTGACCTTGTTTTCAACAGGGGTAAAAGGGCCTATACCAAAAAGGTTGCCATGTATTATTGCGAGGCAAAGCCGGGCAACCTTAAAATAGGTATATCTGTAAGTAAAAAACACGGAAACGCTGTTTTAAGAAACAGAATAAAAAGGCTTTTAAGGGCAAGCTACATCCCGCTTATTCCGAAGATCACAAAAAGCGTATATATCGTGTTCGTCCCAAGAAAGGACGAAAGCTATGATTTTTCGGAGATAAACAAATCCGTCGGTTTTTTATTAAAAAAAGAAAATCTCTTATAATCACCGTGAAAAAGTTTTTTATTAAATTGTTACGTTTTTACAAGAAAAACATCTCCAAAGGACTTTACACAAGCTGCGTCTTTACCCCTACCTGCAGCGAATACGCCATTGAGGCGTTGGAAAAGCGTTCGTTTTTTGTGGCAATTTTTTTGATTATAAGACGGCTTTTAAGGTGCAATCCCCTGTCAAAAGGCGGCTTTGACCCCGTTCCCGACAGTAAAAACGTCGTGAAATGGCTTATATAAATTTACCCTTATAAAAAAAGAGGGGTTTTAGGTATAAATTTTCTTTATGGGCGTATTATGCCTTCGGCGGAAGCGTACTGGGTGACCTTTACGGCTTATTTCCGTCGTTTTTTTTATTTGCAAGCCCTGTAAAAAAGCTTGCTTTCTAACAAAAAAGGCGACTTAAACAAAAGATTTTACAGCTTTTTTCACAAAAAGTGGAAAAAATCTGTAAAATGATCTTCAATTAAAATTAACAAGGATTTTTTATGTTTAACCTTTTATCTTCAGCCGTCACCGTGTTTTCACAGGTGGACGCAAGCAGTATTTATGCATTAAACTTTATCGGTAAGTTTATCAAATGGCTTATCGAATCTTTACCCAGTATGGGTCTTGGTATTATCGTCTTCACCCTATTTTTGAAGGTAATAACCCTTCCCCTTGATATATATTCAAGGGCTTCCATGAAGAAAAACAACATGAAGATGGAAAGGATGCGCCCCCAGCTTGAAAGGCTTCAGCGCCAGTACCAGAATAACCCACAGATCTACAACCAGAAGATCCAGGCCCTTTACAAAAAGGAAGGCTATTCGGCGCTCAGCTCCTGTCTGCCCACCTTGGTTACCCTGGTAGTATTTATTATCGTAATCAATCAGTTTTCAAACTATTCAAGCTACGCCAACCTTACCCTCGTTGAAAAAATGGTATCAAGCTACAACGTGGCCATTGAAACCTACAACGACACAACCGGTGAGGATCTCATCGTCGAGGTAGAGGACGCAGCCGGCAAAAAATCATATTTTATCAACCACCTTACGGCAATCCCTGACGGTGAGCTTAGTGAAAAAGGCGTTACCCGCACCGTAGACGGCGAAAACGCCCACGAATATATTTACGAGGTAGTTGACGTACAAAAGTTCGGCGCCTTTGTAAAGACCCTTAACGACGGCGGCTACACGGCGGTTAAGGTAGGCGAGGATATACTTTTTGACAGCCAAACGGGAAGCTATTCCATCAACGCTGAAAATTTCGACTTAAATAAGACCGACCCAAATAAGTTCCTTGCCCAAAAGGTTTTCGATCATCTTATCGAGGACGTAAAGACCACCAAGGTCCTTTCGGTTGCAAGACAGGCTTCGGCCACAGCCTACAGGGAAAACGTCCCTTCATTTTTATGGGTTAAAAATATCTGGGCGGAGGATCTTCCATGGAAGCACCCCGTTAAAGAAAATTTTGAAGACTATGGCTTCTCCATAAGAAAGGGCTGTAAGTCTATCCCGGCCGAAATCGGCATTACCGAGGAGGAGTATCAGGAGCTTACCTTTAACCTTTCCGAAGAAAAATCCTCGGCAAACGGCTATCTTATCCTGGTTGTTTTATCCATCGGCGTAATGGTCCTTTCACAGATCATTATGAACAAGACCCAAAAGGCCCAGTTAGAGCTTCAGTCCGCAAACGGACAAGCCGCACAGACGTCAAAGATGATGACTTGGCTTATGCCCGTTATGTTTGGCTTCTTTGCATTTGTATATACGGCTTCGTTTTCAATTTACATGGTAGTAAGCTCACTTTTATCAACGGGCTCAACACTTGTTATCAACCACTTCGTTGAAAAAAGCTTTAATAAAAAGCTTGCAAAGGAAGAAGCCGCCAACGACAAACGCTATAAAAAAACTGATAAAAAATAATTAATTGTAGGAGATATACCTTAATGAACAACGAATTTACGGCAAAAACCGTAGAAGACGCCATAAACGAAGGCGTCAAGGCCCTTGGCATTACTAAAGAAGCTGCAGAATGGGTCGTTTTGGAAGAGCCCACAAGGGGTATCTTCGGTATAGGCGCAAAGCCCGCGAAGGTAATTGTCACCAAAAAGAAAACCGACGTTGATTTAACCGTTGACTTTTTAGAAGGCTTGTTTGCGGCAATGAAGCTTACCGCCACCACAGAGGTCAGCTTAATTTCCGACGAAAAGGTCGTCATCAATCTTATCACGACGGATTCCTCACAGGTTATAGGCTACCGCGGTGAGGTTTTGGATTCCATCCAAGCCCTTGCAAGTGCCGTATATAACAGCGGAAAGGAAACTTATAAACGCCTCGTTATTGATTGCGAAGGCTATCGCGAAAAGAGAGAAGGCATCTTAAAGGGTCTTGCCTTAAAGCTTGCGGCAAAGGCCGTAAAGACTGGCAGAAAGGTCGTTTTAGAGCCAATGAATCCTTTCGAAAGACGCATTATCCACTCAACCCTCGTTGACTTTGAAGGCATAAAGACGGCTTCAGAGGGTAAGGAGCCAAACCGTTATATCGCAATCATCCCTGACGGCTACGTCCCAGCAAAGCGCGGCGACAAGTACGGCAAAAGGGATAACCGCGGCGGCAAGGAAAGGTCAAAAAAGGACGGCTTCAAGGACCAGAGAAGAAGACAGCCATCCGACCAAAAGCCCCGTGAAAAGGCTGCAAAGCCTGCCTTTGGCGGCGCAGTATTTTTAGGCAACAGCTTAAAAAATCAAAAGACAGACGAAGAATAATTTCTTCAAAAAAATCCCCTTGATGGATTTTCATCCAAGGGGATAAATTTTTAGCTTTTTAGTTAATAAACGGCTTATACGCAGACTTTTTTAAAATAATACTTTTTATTGTAAAAAAACTTAACAGCGGTTTTAAAAAATAACATTTATTTTATGGAAAGAGGAGAAAAAATTAAAACAAATCACTTTAACAGGTTATTAATTGTTTTACTATCGTTTGTTATGCTTTTTGTAGGTATAATTTCACCCAATTTTATACAAAAAAGCTACGCCGACGATACTGAAGGCGAAATAGATTACGACACGCTTTTAACCGGTAATGATATTTCTGACGAATATATAGAACAGCTTGACGAGCAGGTGACGGATTTATATTTGGAATATATTTATCTTGACAATGGTCATATCAGGATGTCAACCACACCTATTGAACAAAAGTATGGATCTATTATTTTACTTGATGATTTTATTACTGATATGATTGACATTGACGATGAGGGCGATTACTTTCATATTGCCACGGTAAGAATGATTCATCGCAATATGGGTATTATGAACGATTTAGTCGATGATGAAGATGGTTATATCGATGAAAATTTTGAGTTCTTCTTTTGGAATACACCAGAAACGACTTCTCGTTTCAGGGCTTGGAATTTTAAATTAACTTGGAATAAATTAAACGTAAATTTTGACGATGATTTATCAATTTTAGTTGCAATGATAGCTTTAGCAATTCAATCAGTCTTTGGTGTTAGCGATCCAGATGATGCTATATCTGTATTAAATAGAGAAGAAGATATGGTATCTGATTTAATCATTGATGCAATAGAAGAAGTTCCATTGGGATTATATAATAAATTTTTAAATTTCTTTACATTAGAAATATTATTAGATATAGCATCTGTAGTCGATGTTGTCAATATTATTTTAAATAATTCCAGTATTGTTACAAAAATAGTGTCTATTTTCTTCTCAGTATTTTTCCCCTCTGAAGAAGATTGTATCTATATATTGTACAATTGCTATGTGTACAACAGTAGCACAAAGACACAGCTTTGTTGGATTCCAACACTTAGAGATAGATTTGGATTTAAAATAGAGGTTATTTAATGAATAAATGGTTACCAATAATATCCATAGCGGCTTTTGCTGTTAATATCGTTTTTTTTGCCTTTACCCTTATAAGGACCAACAGCGTTCTGAAAGGCGTTAAAGCAAAAAAAATATCCGACACGGATAATGCGGGCCGTCAAAGAAGGTATTTGATTTTATTCAATATATTGATTATAGTTTCCTTTGTTTGTCTTGCCATTGTTATTGTCTGCGATCGTGTAAACGGCAGGCCTGAGGTTGATGACAAAATGGCTATAGTTGACATCACCGTGTTTGTTATTGCTTACGTTGTTACGCTTGTGGGGCTTATGGCTTATTTTCAACTCCTTGCACGCAATTACCAACAGGAATTTATCAAGTCAAACGAAGACCATATATTGGAAAGAGTATCCCATTATTACCCCAGAAAGCTTGACAGAAGGCATCTGGTTGCAGCTCCCTTTGCTTTTCAAGCTGGGATCGTCGCTTCGCTTATATTAACCATACTCGGTTAAAACAGCAAAAAAAAGGAGGACTTTTTATGACTGCCAATACCTTAAGTAACGCAGTTTCGTTTTTTATTTTAATAATCCATTTTATACTTATCGTTTATACTTTCAGGGGCGTACACAAAGGCCTTGAAGGTATTTCCGTCCAAGGCTTAAACGAAACGGAAATGAATACCCTTCACGGAAAAGTTTACTATCTGCCCTTTTTAAAGTTAAGTATATTAAATCTTTCTTGGGTGGTTTTGTCCGGGCTTATCTATGCTTTTGACGATATTGTTTTTACCGGCGAAGAAAAAGCCTTTTTAATAGGTTTTCTGACAGGCCTTGTCACAATCCTTGTTTGTTCTGTGGTTACGGTTTTCATTTCATTTCATATGAGGAAAAAATTCAATATAAGTCTTGTAAAGCAATCCTTTAAAGGCAGGCACGCTTTCAGGTCTTATATGACCACCGTAAAGGGCGTTAACGGGGTGCATATCCTTATTTCAACGTGGTTTGGTATTCACTTCATGCTTGTGTCCTGTAATTTTATTCAACTATTAACTTTACTGCAATAACGGTGTTATACGCAGACTTGCCCGTTTTCGTGCTTGGAACTTTCAGTTAAAATGGAACAGAATAACAGCAGAAAAAAACGTTTAAAAAAATTACTATTCTCACTTATTCCGGATATAAAAGATTCCTTGTCCATTTTATATAATTCACTTTTTTATCAAAAGGGGGCAAGTATCAAGGTTTGTTGGGTGCCGACCTATCAAGACAAATGGGGGATATCGATTAAAAGTATATGATAACAAATACAAATATTATATGTAATTTAGGTGGGGCTGCGTCTTATATTGTAAGTATTTTTGCGGTTATTTATACTTTTATAGATATGTCCAAAAGACTGGAAAGGGAGATAAAATATCAGTCAATAAACCTTGATGAAGATGAACTTTCAGCCCTTTATAAAAGGCTTTACAACAACCGCGTTATCAGGCTTTTTATCACTATATTTACTTGCTTTGTTGTGTCCGCAGTTTTTTATATAATAAACAAAACGCCCTTTGTTGGGTATGAAGGATTGATTACCGCAAGTATATGTTCAGGTATGGTGTTCACAGCATTATTTTTATGTTTTATAATTAAGTATAACTCAAAATTAATAAATACGTATGAAATAACCTTCGGCGGACAAAAGCCCGGGATGGATAATAAGGTTTTTTACAGGATATCAATAATTTTTACATTGATACCTGCATTTTTAGGGCTGCATACCCTGATGTTGACATACAATTTTATATTTTTGTTTATACAATAACGATCACTTTAAACGTTGGATTTTCAGACAAAAAGGAGCTTTATGATAACAAATATTATTTATGTCGTGGTGGGTTGTATTAGCTACACGACAAGCTTTGCCCTTCTTGTTCACTTTCTTAAAAT
>JAFWAM010000011.1 GCA_017507595.1 Clostridia bacterium | reverse complement strand
CCTTGCAATTGAGGTGGCAACAGAGGTTTTGCCTACGCCGGGAGGCCCAACAAGACAAAGGATGGAGCCGCCTACCTTTTTGGTAAGCTTTAACACGGCGATATATTCGATGATCCTTTCCTTGACCTTTTCAAGGCCGAAGTGATCGCTGTCAAGAATTTTGATTGCCTCGGAAAGGTCTTCCCTGTCCTCGGTGGCCAGGCCGTAAGGAAGGTCGACTATCCAATCGATATAGGTGCGTAAAACCGTATAATCGGGAGATGCCGAGGACATCCTTGACATTCTGTCAAGCTCCTTTAAAACCTTCTTTTTATCCTCTTCGGGCATGGGCTTTTTCTGTATCATTTCGCGAAGGGTGGCGACCTCGCTTTCGTCGTCGCCAAGCTCAGTGTGGATGGCTTTAAGCTGCTCCCTTAAATAATACTCCCGCTGGCTTTTTTCGATATTTTTTTGTACCCTGTCGGAAATTGCCTTTTCTATGCCCTGCCTTTCAACAAGGTTGCAAAGGGCGATGGATAAAAGTTCCAACCGCTTGGTGATGAATCTTTCCTCAAGGATCTTTTGCTTTTCGCTTTCGGCAACGTTGATGTTGAAGGACGTCACGTTGACGAATTCCTCAGGGTCCTCTATGCCGAAGAGTGAATCCTTAAGCTCTGATGAGAATTTTTTGTTAAGGTTGGTGTATTCCTGAAGCTTGGTTTTGGCAACGGCCATATAGGCGTCCTTTTCTTCACCCTCGTCATCAAAGTCGGGGGCGGAAACCACGGCGACCTTATAATAGCTGTCCTGGGACTCTATATACTGAATAACAGCCCTTTCAATTGCCTCGATAAAGACGCGGACGTTGGTTTCGCCAAGACGAGCGATCTTTTTGATACGGCAAATAACGCCGACACGGTGAATATCGGCGGGCTGAGGGTCTTCAACGAAGGAGTTTTTTTGCTTGGCAATGAAAATTTTGGTGCCGTCGGTCATGGCGGCGAGAACTGCATGAACGGATTTCTCTCTCGTTACGTCGAAGTTGGTGTAAATGTTGGGAAATAAAACCTTTCCGCGGATGACAAGCATCGGGAGGGTAACTAATTTTTCGTTGTTCATAATTCCTCTCTATAATCAAAAGCCCAAAGGGCTGTCTAAAAAACTGTATAAATAGGTATTTTAAGTTATTTTACCACAAATCTGTTGTTAAATCAAGTAAGATATGGTAATATATTTACAGTTATTTATTAACTATAACTTAAGTTTTAATTCGTTCTTGACTTAAGGGAGTAAAATATGGGATATTTAAAGGGTAAAAACGTTATAATAACGGGTGCATCGTCAGGCATCGGCCTTGAGGTTGCCAGGATCTTAATACGTGAGTACGGCTGCACGGTCCTCGCCACGGGCCGAAGCCGTGAAAAGCTTGAAAAATGCCGCCTTGAGCTTGGCGAAAAATACCTTACCTACTCCTTTGACGTTTCGCTTGAGGCCGAGTGGATAAAGTTTGCCGACTATCTTAAGGGGCTTGAAGTTAAGTTTAACGTGCTTATTAACAACGCAGGCGTAATGCCACCTTTCGGAAAAATCACACGACAGGAAACTGCCGATAAGATAAAAGTCATTGAAACGGATTTTTTAAGCTGTGTGTACGGGGTCGATCACCTTTTGGGTGTCCTTGAGGGGGACAAGGGCGTGGTTAACGTATCAAGCTCCTCCGCACTGTGTCCGGTAATGGGACAAGGGACCTACTCTGCGGCCAAGGTTGCCCTAAAGGCTTATACCGAGGTACTGTGGGCGGAAAGCGAATTTTACGTCGGGCTTATTATGCCGGGGGTGTGCCAGACTGATATATTCAGAAGCGCAAACCCCAATGAAAAGGAAAAGGGTCTGATTGGCAAAAACGCCACCAAGCCCCACCGCTGTGCAAAAAGGATAGTCCGCGCCGTCAACAGAAAGAGAAAGAGAAGGATCATTGGTTTTGACGCAAGGCTTATGAAGATGCTTCACTTTTTCTTCCCCAAGCGGGCGGCAAAATTCATAGGCTGGTTTTTGAAAAAAAGCGGGCTTAAGCTTTTTGCGGATATGTAAACGCTGTTTTTTATGATAAAAATTGAATAAAAACCTTAAAAGTCGGCCTATAGGTCGGTTATTGAGGATATTTTGAAAAAAATAAGCGGGTGGGACACTT
>JAFWAM010000121.1 GCA_017507595.1 Clostridia bacterium | reverse complement strand
CGGAATGACTTTATATTTCAGCCCGTTTTTTGCCTCTTATTTTGTGTCAATCAACTTTAAAAGCACCACTTTTGAAGCCGTGTGAGCGTAAAAAAGGCTTTTACGCCCCAAAAAAAGCCGTCAAGGGGAGGTTTATCCCACTTGACGGCAAATGATTAAGGTTTTTTATTTTGCGCCTGTATGCCCGTTTTCGGGGCTGTCCTGCCCGTAAAGGGCTGCGTAAATTTCCATTACCGTTTTACCGTATCCGGTAAGCGGATACACATAAACAGACCTTAAAAGGGTCTTTTTTACTGCGTCGGCCCACTGAAGGTCGCCCGTGTATTTTTTGTACGCATAGGAGCAAAGAAGCACCAACGGATCGTCAATATCCGAAAGTATCGCCCACCCCGTCCTGTTATACAGGGCGTCAACGCCTGCGCCGTCATCCTTGCTGATTGCCGTAAGCATTTTACATAAAAGTAGGGCTATATGCTCGTTATCGTCAAAAACAGGCTGCTTTAAGTAAGCGTCGATCAGCCTTTCGGCAAGGCCGATATCCCCAAGGGATAACCCAAGCATAACGTCGCACACGGTAACGTAGCGCTTTAAAAGACTTACGTCAAAAAAGGGCTTTTCAACCTCCTTAAGGCTTTTTCCGTTGAGCATGTGAGACTGGCATTCCAACAAGACCACCTTGGTCCAGAAAAGACTTCTTTCGCCTGGCCTCCCCATAAGAAGCCGACCGTCGGTACCGTCTGCCCCCGATAAAAAGTTGACGCATATCATATACACGATGGAGCCCATTGCCCCGCTCATTATCAATAGGCCGTGAAAGTCTTCAAAAAGGTTGAAAATTAAAGTTACTGCAAAAATAATGATCAGCGAAACCATACTGCCTATAGCACCGCCCGCAAGGGAAAGTGTCAGGCCCTTTGCCGCATCCTGCGGTCTTTTGGGAACAAACGCCGTCCAGCCGGCATAAGTGCTTCTTGCGGAAAAGCTTACCCGCCCTTTGGCAAACACAAGGCCCCAGAAGGCAACCTCCATAACCCTTGCGCCGCTAAGCCTTGCAAGGAGCGCGTGACCGCACTCATGCAGCAGGTTGTGGACCAAATATCCGCCTATAAGCCCGCTAACGACCATTATTGCCGCCATTACGTATAAAAGTGCGCCGTCGTAAACACGCCAGCCGACACCCTCTATCAGCCCCAGAACGAGAATAAGTCCCATCAGCACCAGGGCGATAATATGTACTATTATTTTTTTAGCTTTCATCTTAAAACCTCGTTTTAAGTAAATAGTACCCGTCAAGATTGTCCTTTTCGGATACGGTAATTTGCTCAAGATGTAAAAAATCCATTATTTTGTACAAAAAGTAGCCGCCGCATAAAAGGGTCTCGCCGCGGCGCGCATCCACGCCCAGATAATCGCCCCTTTTTTCGGGCGCAACGGCCTTAAGCTTTGACAAAAGGTCGGCTAAAGCCATTTTTTCAATGGGCTTGCCGTGGTTTATCTTGGGGTCAAAGACGTTTTCGCCGCTTAATACGTAGGCAATTGACGTGGGGGTGCCACCTACTGCGACAAGGCTGTCAACCCTTGCGGCGGAAAACTCCTTAAGCTTTTGGTCAAGGTATGCGTCAAGTCCGTCCGTATCGTCGTGAAATCTATCCGTAAGCTTAACCGCCCCCTGGTCAAGGCTGTGACAAAAAACCATCTGTCCCCCATCTTTAACAACCAGCTCACAGCTGGCGCCGCCAAGATCAAGAACAGCACCTTCAGGGCCGTCTATCGCCCCTAAAAAAGCAACCTCGGCCTCCTCGTCTTCAGTTAAAACGTCCACCGATAAGCCGGTTATCTCCCAAATTTCAGCACAAAAATCTGCGCCGTTTTTCGCCTGCCTTACGGCGGCTGTTGCAAATAAAAGCACCCCTTCACGGTCAACGCCGTACTCTAGCGCCCTGTCGACAAGGGTCACGACGGCCTTGACCGTGCGATTGAATGATTCTTTATCAAGGCCGCCTTCAGCAGTAAGCCCTTGGGCAAGCCTTGGGGTGATTTTATCCCTGAAAATAACAGTTCCGTCCGCAAATATACTTAGGCGGACGGAATTTGATCCAATATCGATTATTCCATGTTTCATTTATCAGTACCGTAAACCCAATCCAATTCCCTGGCGCGTTCCTCAATCTTCCATTCACTCGTCCAAAGAGTAATGCCGTCCTCAGCGGCCTGCTTCTGGTTTTCCAGCTGGGCGATCTCGTAATTTAACCGGTCGATTTTGTTTTGGGTTACCCTCATTGCCACCATCTGATATACCATAATGCTCAGCAGCACGGTAAGAAGAAGCACCGCCGACACGACGGAGGCAACTATTAACCTTTTCATTTTTTCTGCGGACATAACGTCTCCTTTTGGCAAGGTCCGCTATACCTTTACCAAGTCTTGTGAATATTTTATATACTTTTCTGAGTATATTATACACACAAAGGGAGAAAAACGCAACTGTTTTATTGAAAATTTTCCTTTCAAGCCACGATCCACACAGATAAATTGCGGCCATATACAGACGAAAATCCCCTATTTTTGCAAAAAACTTGATGAATAGATATCCAAAAAACAGCAGGGCACCGTATACGGCGGTGCCCATCGCCTTTAATACAAGCTTTTTTGTCCCCTTATAAAAGGTCAAAAAATCTGCCGGCAAGGATATGAAAAAGCCCATGGCGAAAAAGTACAAAAGATGGTATATCTGGTTAAAGGTGCCTGCCATTATCTGAAAAGCCTTTTTATCACCTTGTCGCCCTTGGCGTGATACCTGACGGCGTCCACGGTGCCAATAAGAGAAAGATCTCCCGTCTGGTTGGAAAACCCAACTATCTTAAGCCCCGTGCCAAAAATTGAAAGGCGTTTTTCCTCCTTTTCGCGATAAAGGACGGTAAGCTTAAGCTCCCTGTCGGAAAACCCTTCAACCTCCTTTACGCACGTTACGGTTAAACACCCAACGCCGATTACCGCTTGATGTGATGACATATTGTACCCTCTTTTTAGTATCTTTATT
>JAFWAM010000120.1 GCA_017507595.1 Clostridia bacterium | reverse complement strand
GGTCTGCTTTTTTTCAGGCAGTGCAGACCCCTTTCGCAACAATATTTGTTGATCGCGCCAACGCCGGCGGACGGATAAAGCCCCCGCCAAAAAAAACGGAGGGCGCCTTAAAGGACCTCTATCTGACAGGTCTTCATGGCAAGAAGCGCCGCCTCGTGGGTGTCAGGCGTCACGCCCGCACAGCAAGAAGAGTCCACCTTAATATCCATCTCCGGATACTGGGCGCGGATGATAAGGGCGTTTGATATAACGCAAATGTCGGTGCATAAGCCGATTATCTCAACGTTTTCCAAATCAAAATCAAGCCAGTCAAGATAGCCGAACTGCCCCTTGTCAACGTGGATGCAACCTTCCCTGTCAAGGGTTTTTTCTATTTGCCAGCCAAAGGTGCCCTTTATGCAGTGGGGGACGGGAAGAAGCTTTCCTTCGTGAGTGGAAAGATAATCCTCGCCGTGGGTATCACGGGTAAAGATGACCCTGTCGCCTGCGGCAAGATAGCCGTCTATCTTTTTTCTGACGGCGGGGACGATGGCTTGGGCCTCCTTGGTGCCCAGGGCGCCGTCGATAAAGTCGTTTTGCATGTCAACGACGATAAGGGTCCTCATTTATCCTCTCCCTCGGCGGGGTCTTCCTGAGCGTTTTCAATAAATTTAATAAACTGCTCCTTAGTGACGCTGCCAACCATTGATCTTGACGGCTTGCCGTCTTCGAAAATTACGAAAAAGGGAATGCTTCTTATGCCGAACATACGGGCGAGCATTTCTTCTTCGTCAACGTTGACCTTGCCAACCAGCATCTTGCCGTCGTATTCTTCGGCGACCTCGTCTAAAATGGGGGCCATGCTTTTGCACGGGCCGCACCAGGGTGCCCAGAAGTCAACCAAGACGGGAAGCTGACTTTTTGCGATTTTTTCCGCAAAATTGTCCTGCGTTAATGATAAAACCTTCATATTTTGTTACCTCTCATTGTTAAAATTTGCCAAAAAGTGGGGCTATAAGCCGATTATCGACCACTTTGTTTTTGAAGCGGAAAAGACTATGCTTGTCTTTCTCCCCGTAAAACCGCAAAGTAGTCTTCAAAATTTTCCTTTAAAAGCTTGGGTGTGTCAAGGCCGTAAGGGCATTTTGACGCGCAGCTGTTGCAGCCCGTACAGCTTTGTATCTTATTCATTTCCGCTTGCCACTCCTCCGTGAGCCAAGCCTTTGTGGGGGCGCGGCGAAGCATAAGCGACATCCTGGCGGCCTGATTTATCTTTATGCCCTGGGGACAAGGCATACAGTAGCCGCAGGCGCGGCAAAAGCTTGATGAAAGGGACTTTCTCTCACCTTCTATTATCCGCATATATTCCTCTTTCATACGGACGGGGGCCCGCTCAAGGGCAAGCCACTCGTCAAGCTCCTTTTCCGTCTGAATGCCCCAAATGGGTAAGACGTTGTCAAATTCGTTCATAAAGGCGCTTGCTAAGGTGGCGTCAGTTATAAGCCCGCCTGCCATACCCTTCATGGCGATAAAGCCGACGCCCGATTTTTTGCAAAGGCCGACAAGGTCGTGTTCCTTTTGGCTTGCCAGATAGGAAAATGGATACTGCATGGTGGCGTAAAGCCCAGATAAAACGGCCTTTTCGGCCACGTCGATGCGGTGGCAGGTCATAGAGATATATCGTATCTTACCCTCTTTTTTAAGATCCTGCATGCACTCGTAAACCCCGGTGCCGTCGCCGGGGGCGTAGCAGGCCTTGGCGTTGTGGAGCTGGTAAATATCCACGTAATCGGTGCCAAGGTTTTTAAGGGAGGTTTCTATATCCCGCCTGATCCCCTCCGGTGTGGTGGACGGGGTTTTGGTGGCAAGATAATAGGCGTCGCGCCTTACGCCCTTAAAGGCAAGGCCGATTTTTTCCTCGCTGTCGGAGTACGACCTGGCCGTGTCAAAAAAGGTCATGCCGCCGTCAAGGGCGCGCTGAAGGATCTTTACCGCGTCAGCCGTGGTGCGACGCTGTATGGGTAAGGCGCCAAAGGCGTTTTTTACGGTTTTTACGTCCGTGCCCGCTAAATAAAAGGGTGTCAAGGGATGTTACCTCTCAAAACGTGATTCTTAATAAGATTTTAGACCATAAACGGCCCGTTGTCAATGCTTTTTTTATTTTTAAACGGGCGGCGCGGGGGATTTTTTTGGGGAGAAAGGCAAATGAGGGGGAAAAACTTGACAGCAATAAGGTTTTGCAATAAAATAAAATCAATATTATATTCGCCCGCAAGGGCAAAGGGAGAAAATCGTGAAGGTAAGTGATTATTCTATTCAGCTGTATGAAATCAAGTGTATGATGATGGAAATTTTAAAAGATTCCGACGGGGACGCAGGGTTTACAAAATCCCACGTCAACAAGTGCGTAAATCTTTTAAAAGCCTATCTCAGGGACCTTTGCAAGCTTGACGCCCCCACAAACGAAAGCATTATGGCCTGCGTCAAAAAAACCGTCCTTGCCATCAACGATCTGTCGGAGCAAACTGATTGTTCCATGATAGAAACTATGGAAAGGGAGGCCATTTGGGAGGTTATCCAGACCGCCGCCGTTGATTGCGGCCTTAAAAACCCGCCCGACGACGTTACCGGGGAATGGCGAGATTGGTAACCCCGTATAAAAGGGATTTTTATGGACGAAATTAAAAAATACCTGTTTTCGCTTAAGGATGAGGAGTACGGGGACTTTGAAAAGAAGCTTATCCCCAACCTTTTCCGCGAGGAAATAGTGGGGATAAGGGCTCTACTTTTGAAAAAATACGCAAAAGATCTTGTAACGGCAGGTCTCGGCGCTGAGTTTTTAAAGGATCTGCCCCATCGGTACCTGGAGGAAAACCACCTTCACGCCTATATTATCAATCTTGAAAGGGATTTTGACACGGCGGTGGGCCTTTGTGAGGAGTTTTTGCCTTACGTCAACAACTGGGCTACCTGCGACAGTCTTAACCCACCCTGCTTTGGTAAAAACAAAGGGGCCCTGTTGGAAAAAGTAAGGCTTTGGCTGAAATCACGGGACGTGTACGCCGTGCGCTTTGCCGTGGCGTGCCTTATGCGCCACTTTCTTGGGTGCCGTGAGGAGGATATTGCCCTTTCCCTGGTGGCCGAGATCAGGTCGGAGGAATATTATATAAATATGATGTGCGCGTGGTTTTACGCCACGGCCCTTTGCAAGTGCTTTGACAAGGCGGTACGCTACCTTGAAATGCGCGCCCTTGAAAAATGGGTACACAATAAGGCCATTTCAAAAGGGGTGGAAAGCTTTAGGCTTAAAAGCGAGCAAAAGGAATATATAAAAACCCTGAAAATCAAGTGATAATCGGCTTATAGCCGGACTTTTAAATTTTAGCCTGTTTTTGCGGGCAAAAAAAGAAGGCCTAATCGGCCTTAAGAAAAATTGCGACGGCTTTGAACTTTTCAAGCTTTGACGGCGGGTAATAAAGGGCCATGTCGTCGGGGCCTGCAAAAGGAAGCTCCTCTTTGGTGTAGCCCGCCTTGGTAAGGTCCACGGCGGCATACAGATCCTTGAAGGTGTCAAAGACCTTAACGTCCTCAACAGTGCGGAAAAGCACCCTTTGTTCCCCCTCGGACAGGGTGAAGGAAATCCTGTCGCCAACCTTGATTTTTTGGCGTTTATCGTCATATAGGCGCATTTCTATGGTTTTTTCGCCACTCTCGATCTTTAAAAAGGGCTCACGCTTAAGCTTCATTTGGTGGATCATTTTTTCACCCCCATATATATCAATATAATTATTATACGACAAATTATCCGTCCTGTCAACGGATGGAAAAAGGACATATGAATATTAAAACCGAAAGACTTGTTATAGGAAAATTCACCCCCGACATGGCAAAGGCCGTACACGTTGCTTCCCTTGACGAAGTAACGAAAAGATTTTTGCCTGACGAGGTTTTTGAAACCGAGGAGATCGCCCTTGAGGTCTTAAACGACCTTATTGAAGTTTATACCAGCCTTGACGGCCCACTTGTTTACCCTGCCTTTTTTGAGGGCAGCTTTATTGGCTATGTTGAGGCGGTGCCCATTGGCGAGGGCGAGTACGAAATCGGATATCACGTTAACGAAAACTGCCGCCATCGCGGCTTTGCGACCGAATTTGTGTCGGCTTTTTTGCCATACGTAATGAAAAAACTTGACGTTGATAAGATTTGGGGCATTACCTGTCAGGACAACAAAGCATCCATCCGCGTAATGGAAAAGTGCGGATTTAAGCTTGCCTATAAGGGGGAGGGGCACTATCACGGAAGGCTTCAACCCATCGTCAAATATATTTTCACCCTTGGTAGTGACATGAAGATAAACGATTATCAAAAGGCGGCCATGAGAACGCTTAATCCCAAGCTTGACAAAAAAGCCGTACTTTTAAACGGCGTTATGGGCCTTTGCGGAGAGTCGGGCGAGTGCATTGAGATCGTCAAAAAGCAGATGATGCACGGCAACGAGTTGGACAAAGAGAAGCTAATTAAAGAGCTTGGCGACGTTTGTTGGTATATTGCCGAGTGCGCCACCGCCCTGGACGTGGATATGTCTTATATTTTTGAAAAGAACGTTGAAAAGCTTAAGGCCCGCTATCCCGAGGGCTTTAAGACGGGGGTCTATACCCAGCCCCTTGAAACGGAAAGGCTTTTACTGCGCCGCGCGGAAATTTCCGACAGTGACCGGGTCTTTAACAACTGGACAAGTAACCCCAAGGTCGCAAGATACTTGACCTGGGATGCCCACCAAAGCCCCGCTGACACCGAGGAGTATTTAAGGTCCGTGGTGGAATCCTACCAAAAACCCGACACCTATAACTGGCTTGTAACCACAAGATCGGGTGAGCCCATCGGACAGATAAACGTCGTAAAGGTCACCCAAAACGGCGAGGGTGTTTTGGGATACTGCTACGGCGAAAAATACTGGAATAAGGGCTTTGCCACCGAGGCCCTTGTTGCCGTGTGCGGCTTTTTGTTTGAAAAAGCAGGCTTTAATCGACTTATAGCCGAACATTTGGTAAAAAATACACCTTCCGGCAGGGTTATGGAAAAGGCAGGCTTTAAGGTGGTTGGACAAAGGAAAATCATCCAAAAGGGCGTGGAAGAGGACGTTATTACCCGCGCCATCCAAAAGGAAGATCTATAATAAAAAATCAAAGGTGAACGACTTGAAAAAATACAAATATCAGCTACACGCCCATACAAGCCCATGCAGCTATTGTTCCCAGCTGTCCCCGGAGGAGCTTATCGACAGCCTTTATGAAGGCGGATACCAAGGGGTGGTGATAACCAACCACTTTTTCGGCGGCAATACGGGCATTGATAGAAATCTTTCTTGGGCGGATTTTATACAGGCTTACGTCGACGACTATGAAAGGCTGAAAAAACAAGCCGCCCTTTACGGTATGGACGTAATATTTTCCATAGAGGAAGGCTTCCCTACGGCCTTGGAGATGCTGTGCTACGGCGTGACCCCGCAACTTTTGCTTGATCACCCCGAAATGAAGGGGGCTTCCCCAAAAAAATGGCACGACTTTTTGGCCGCCAACGGATGCATTGCCATCCAGCCACACCCTTACCGCAGGCGGGATTATATCCCCCACCCCGAGGTCCTTGATCTTGAGTGTATTGACGGTATTGAAATTTATAACTACTGCAACTATGAGGAGGACGATCGGCGTGCCATTGACTTTTGCGCCCGTCACGAGGGGCTTATATTAACCTCCGGCGGGGATTGTCACAACAAAAGGGCCGTCCCCTTTTGCGGCATCGAGGTAACCGAAAGGATATTAAACGAAAAGGACCTTGTCCGCGTCTTAAGAGAAGGCCTTTATACCCTTATAAAGCCGCCCGTATTTGACTGATTTTTTTGCTGTTTTTGTTAATTTTGTGACGATAACGGGCTTATAGCCCGACTTTTGGGTGAAAAGCAGTGGCTTAATGCTAACTGCTTTTTTAATGAATAATGAAGAATGAAGCCGGCTACGCCTAATGAATAATCGTGGTAAACTTTTTGCTTTGCAAAAAGTCTTTAGTAAGCGTTAAAAGGCTCCCTTGTGTAAAGGGAGCTGGATTTGACAAAGTCAAAGACTGAAGGATTGTAAAGCAAAGGTTTATATATACTAACAGGATAGATTAGGGGGTCCTGACGGCATCGCGC